>NZ_WWRX01000005.1:214326-255896 GCF_009875575.1 Eggerthella sp. BIOML-A4
CGCTTCGTTCTCGTAAAGGGGAAGACCAATGGATTTCAATGAGATGCTCGTCGGCATCACCGGCGAGGTGAGCGGGTTTCTGTACACGTACATCCTGCTCGTCCTGCTCGTGTTCGTGGGCGTGTACTTCACGATCCGCACGAAAGGCGTGCAGATCCGCTTCATCAAGGACATGTTCACGCAGTTGACGGAGAAGAAGCACGTCAAGGGCGAGCGCTCCATCTCGTCGTTCCAGGCGCTCATGGTGTCTACGGCCTCGCGCGTGGGCACGGGCAACATCGCGGGCGTGGCCACGGCCATCGCCACGGGCGGCCCGGGCGCGGTGTTCTGGATGTGGCTCATGGCCATCGTGGGCGCGGCGTCGGCGTTCGTCGAGTCCACCCTCGCGCAGATCTGGAAGGTGCGCGGCAAGGAGGGCGAGTTCCGCGGCGGCCCGGCCTACTACATCGAGAAGGCGCTCGGCAAGCGTTGGCTGGGCATCCTGTTCGCCGTGCTGCTCATCCTGTGCTTCGCGTTCGGCTTCAACGGCCTGCAGGCCTTCAACGCCACCTCGGCGCTGGAATACTACATTCCCGACTACGCCACGAACGGCACGGCCATCGCCTGCGGCATCGTGCTGGCGGTGATGACCGCGTTCGTCATTTTCGGCGGCGCGAAGCGCATCAGCGTCATCACGTCCATCATCGTGCCCATCATGGCCATCGGCTACATCGCCATCGCGGTGTGGACCACCCTCTCCAACATCACGGAGCTGCCGGGCGTGTTCGCGATGGTGTTCGCCTCGGCCTTCGACGTGCAGGCCATCTTCGGCGGATTCGCGGGTTCGGTGGTCATGCTGGGCATCAAGCGCGGCCTGTACTCTAACGAGGCCGGCATGGGCTCGGCGCCGAATGCTGCGGCCACGGCGTCGGTGTCGCATCCCTGCAAGCAGGGTCTCGTGCAGAGCCTGTCCGTGTACATCGACACGCTGCTCATCTGCACGTGCTCGGCTATGATGGTGCTCGTGTTCTACGTGCAGGATCCGCAGGCGGCTTCCGCCCTTAACGGCATGCCGCTCGTGCAGATGGCCGTGAACAACTCGGTGGGCGAGTTCGGCATCCACTTCATCACGTTCGCCATCTTCGCCTTCGCGTTCTCCAGCCTCATCGGCAACTATTTCTACGCCGAGAACAACCTGCGCTTCATCAAGGGCGACAGCAAGGCGCTGCTGTTCGTGTTCCGCGTGGTGTGCCTGTGCGTGGTGTTCTACGGCGCCGTGAACAGCTTCGACTTGGCGTGGAACCTCGCGGACATCTTCATGGGCTTCATGGCGCTCGTGAACCTCATCGCCCTGCTCTTCCTTGGAAAATGGGCGCTTGCGGCGCTCGACGACTACACGCGCCAGCGTAAGGAGGGCATCGATCCGGTGTTCGTGGCCGATCGCATTCCCGGTATGCCGAAGACCGAATGCTGGCACGTGTCCGAGGTGCACGACTACGGCAAGCCGCCGGTCAAGGAGTATCTGGACGACGCGCTCGACCCCGAGTACGTCGGGCTGAACTGACGCGCGCCGCTGGACGGGCGTGGTAGGATAGAGGGAAACGCGCGCGGGCGGGCGGCGCGCCTTGGGAAAGGAAGCGGCATGGCTGACGACGACCGTCGCGCGGGCGACTGGCAGAAGCGCGACCTGCGCAAGAACGCGAACGACCTGATCGAAGAGCCGAACCAGAAGGCTTGGTGCAAGCAGACGTTTTGGATCGTGTTCTTCCTCATCGTGTTCTGGCCGGTGGGTATCGTGCTGTGCTGGAGGAGCAGCTGGCATATCGTGGCGAAGGTCCTCGCTTCGGTGGCGGTGGCGTTCATGGTGTACTTCTCGGTGACCATGTACCAGGCTACGCAAGCGCTCATGGCGGCGGGCATGGCGTAGGTCGTCCGCGCCGCTCGGTTCGCGACTCTCTGCGGAAGAAGGGTCGTCCCGCTCGCAACCGAGCGGGACGACCCTTGCTTTTTCGGAAGGCGAACGACTCCTGTGCGATTTTTCGCCTTTCGCCGCAAGAGCGTATCGCGAATGTTCCTTGTGCGCTATCATTTCCAACGAAAACAGTGATCCATTCAGTACGAGTTGCACAAGGATAACGATATGACGAACTTCGCGAACGGTCACACGACCGTCCTGGCAGGCCACGGTTTCGCCGAGTCCGGCCCCTACCTCTTGATCAACGACGTAGAGCAAGGCGAGCAGCACCGTTTTCCCGTGTTGGGCAAGACGTTCTCGTTGCGCCGCCTTCCCACGCGCCGCTGCGTGGGACGCTTCGATCTGGCGTCCTACACGAAGGAGGTGTGCCCGCTCAACGTGGAGCTGCTTCCCGATGCGAAGGACACGATGTGTCCGGCATGCCAGGAGGCCACGGGCTTCAACCCCTCGTTCTACTACGCCGACTTCATCTCCGCCCAGCAGCGCGCCTACAACCTGACGCCGCATTTCACGTACCTGGCGTACTTCTCGCCGAAGCACGTGAAAGCCGGCATCTCGTCGGAGACGCGCGGCATCGAGCGCCTGCTGGAGCAGGGCGCCCGCGCGGCCCGCATCGTCGGCCGCTTCGGATGCGCCGACGACGCGCGCGAGCTGGAGGCGGCGCTGTGCGCGCAGCCCGGCATCCTGGAGACGATGCGCGCGTCGAAGAAAGTGGACTTGCTGGTGAACGAGCGCTTCGATTTCGTCGAGGCGAAGGCGGTGCTCGACGACGTGGTGGAACGTCTGGGTCTCGAGGGCGCTGAGCCGGCTCAGGACCTGTCGCCCCACTACTTCGGCGGCCCGTCGCCCGACTGCCACGACTTGCAGGTGCCCGAAGGCCACGACGGCGAATGCGGCGGACGCTGCATCGGCATGGTGGGCGGCGCGCTGGTGTTCCAGCAGGAGGGCACGAACTACGTCGTGTCAGTCAAAGAGTGGGAGTCGCACGAGGTCGAGCTGCTGCTGGACGAAGTGGTGTGCACGTACGACTTCGCGCCCCAACAGTTCTCCTTGTTCTAAGGCGGGGTGGGCGAGGGCGTGCGCCTTCGCCCCGACGGCGGCATCGCGTGTGCGGTATCGACCGAAATGCCGCAGATCCGGCTTCCCTCGACTTCCTTGCCTTTTCTACGGGCAGGCTTCATTGCGGCTTCGGAATCGCTGCTTTTCAGGAACGGCACGGATGGTCGGTTCGATCTGCTGCAAAAACGGGTTTTTGGCGGCAAGGGGAACGAACGCTCCCGGCGGAAATCTTGCGACCAGGTGTTTTTCAGACTTCCCCGTGTTCGAGGGCTTTCGGTGGCGCTGAAGCCGCGAAATTGCTGCCAAGAACCCGTTTTTGCAGCAGATAGCTCAGTCCAAAGCGTACATCCGTCGCTTGATGCGGACGGCGTTTTTCCGCGTGCGGGGAATCGATAGGATGCAGCGTCCTTTTCTTCGGCTAAACATTCTTTCCTCGAGGTGCGGCGAGCCGTGATCGCGCTCCTTCTATGACGTAAAATAAAGCGGTTGTCCGAAACGTTCTGCAAACGGCTTGCTTTACTACTCTACTGTGATAAAGTACTACCAGCAAACGAACGGCGTGCGCGGCCGCGTGCGAACCGGCGAAACGATGCAGCGAAGGAAGAGAACCATGGATTACGTGACACCGGCAGGGTTCAGAGACGTGCTATCCGACGAGGCGTGCATGCGCGAGCGCATCGCTCGCGACGTGCAGGCATGCTTCGCGGCGCGCGGCTACCTGCCCATCGAGACGCCGACGCTGGAGGTCATGGACGTCATGCGCGCGGGCGGCCGTATGCCCGGCTCTCCCTTCAAGTTCTTCGACGCGAGCGGCGACCTTCTGGCCATGCGCCCCGACGTGACGCTGCAGGTGGCGCGCATGTGCGCGACGCGCCTCGCGGGCCAGCCGGGGCCGTTCCGCTTCCGTTACATGCAGCGCGTGTTCCGCGAGGCCGAAGGGCGCATGCAGGCGCAGGCGCGCGAGATGACGCAGATCGGCGTGGAATGCATCGGCGAGGCCGGGCCGCAAGCCGACGCGGAGGTGGTGGAGCTCATGGCGGAGGCGCTGGAGCTCGCGGGCGCGCGCGGCTGCAAGCTGGCCCTGGCCACGGTGGGCGTGCTGCGCGCGCTGCTGGCGGCCAGCGGGGCGTCCGCGCAGTGGACCGAGCGGGTGCTGGCGGCGTTCCACGCCTCGAACTTCGTGGAGGTCGACCGGCTCACGGGTGAGGCGGCGGCCGTGCCGCCCGTGTTCGCCGCGGCCATCCGCGCGCTGCCGCGCATCCGCGGCGGGCGCGAGGCGGTGGAGGAGGTGCGCGCGCTCGTGGCGCCCCTGGGGTGCGAGGACGGCCTCGACGACTTTGCCCGCACCTGCGACCTGCTGGCCGAGGCGGGCTTGGCCGACCGCATCCTCGTGGACTTCTCGGTGATGAGCTCGTTCGATTACTACACCGGCATCGTGTTCGAGGCCTACGCGCCCGAGCTGGGCACGCCGCTGGGCAGCGGCGGGCGCTACGACAACATGATCGGCTCGTACGGCGAGAGCCGCCCGGCCGCCGGCTTCGCGTTCTCGTTGGAGCAGGCCATGGCCGCGGCCGCCGCCGCCGAGCGCTCGGTCGACGACGAAGCCGCGCGCCCGCTGCGCATCGCGGTGCCGAAGGGCGCGCTCAACGCCGACACGGTTGCCGCGCTCGAGGCCGCGGGCCTCGATACGACCGGGCTCGACGACCCCGGCCGTCAGCTCATCATCCGCAACCCCGGCGTCGAGTACGTCATCGTGCGGCCCACCGACGCGCCCGCGTTCGTGTCGCTGGGCGCGGCCGACTGCGGCATCTGCGGGAAGGACTCGCTGCTGGAAGCGCAGTCCGACGTCGTCGAGCTGGTCGACCTCGGATACGGCGCATGCCGCTTCGTGGTGGCCGAGCCCGCCGGTGCGGCCGAGGCCACAGGCGAGCACTACCGCCGCCTGGGATCGCTGCGCATCGCCACGAAGTACCCCAACATCACGCGCGCCCACTACGCGAAGACGGGCACGCAGGTGGAAATCGTGAAGCTGCACGGCAACATCGAGCTGGCGCCCCTCACGGGCATGGCCGAGCGCATCGTCGACATCACGGCCACCGGCACCACGCTCAAGGAGAACGACCTCGTGGTGGTGGACGAAGTCCTTTCGTCGACCGCGCGCTTCTTCTCGAACACCTGCGCGTTCCGCACGGACGCGCGTATCGTACAATTGGCGAATACGCTGCAGCGGAACGCGGAAGCCTCCGCGAGCCCGGCCGGCGAGGAAAAGGAGTAGCCCATGCGCCGCATCATCTTGCAACCTGGCGAGCAGTTCACCAACGCCCACCTCAAGCGCACCGGCGCGTTCAACGCCCAGGCCCTGACGGCGGCCACCGCCATCATCGAGGGCGTGCGCGAGCGCGGCGACGAGGCCCTGCGCGCCTACACCGAGCAGTTCGACGGCGTGCGCGTGGAGGAGTTCCGCGTGTCGCAGGCGGCTATCGCAGAAGCCATCGTGAACGTCGACGACAAGACGGCGCGCGCCCTGCGTCAGGCCGCCGCACAGATCCGCGACTTCCACGAGCGCCAGAAGCAGCAGAGCTGGTTCACCGTGCGCGAGGACGGCGCGCTCGTGGGCTCGAAGGTGGAGCCGCTGGAATCCGTGGGCATCTACGTGCCGGGCGGGCGCGCGCTGTACCCGTCGTCGGTGCTGATGAACGCGCTGCCGGCCGCCGTGGCCGGCGTGAAGCGCATCGTATGCGTGACGCCGCCGACGGCCGACGGAACGCTGGATCCGGCCATTTTGGAGGCGTGCCGCATCTCGGGCGTCACCGAAATCTACGCGGTGGGCGGCGCGCAGGCCATCGCCGCGCTGGCGTACGGCACCGAGTCCATCGCGCCCGTGGCCAAGATCACCGGACCCGGCAACGCCTACGTGGCGGCGGCGAAGAAGGTGGTGTCGGGCGATGTGGGCATCGACATGATCGCCGGCCCGTCCGAGGTGTGCGTCGTGGCCGACTCCACGGCCGATCCGGCGCTCGTGGCCATCGACCTCATGGCGCAGGCCGAGCACGACCCGCTGGCCGCCTGCTACCTGGTTACGTTCGATGCGGCCTACGCCGACGAGGTGGAGCGCATGGTTGAGCGCCACCTCAAGTCGTCCACACGCGCCGAGATCACGGCGGCATCGCTGGCCGACCAGGGCCTCATCGTCGTGTGCGACAGCATGCCGCAAGCCATCGAGGCCGTGAACGCCATCGCGCCCGAACACCTCGAGCTGCACGTCGACCACGCCTTCGACCTCTTGGGCGCCATCCGCAACGCGGGCGCCATCTTCCTGGGCGCCTGGACGCCCGAGGCCGTGGGCGACTACGCCGCCGGCCCGAACCACACGCTGCCCACGGGCGGCACGGCGCGCTACGCCTCGCCGTTGTCGGTGGACGAGTTCGTGAAGAAGTCGAGCGTCATCCAGTATTCGTCGCAGGCGCTCGCCCGCGATGCCGACATGGTAACCACCATCGCGCGCCACGAGGGCCTGTGGGCGCACGCCATGAGCGTGGAGATGCGCAAGAACCTGCTCGACACGGGCAACGTGTATGGGATCGAGGGCGGCGACGGAGCGGGCCGCGCGGCCGGAGACGGGGGTGCCGATGCGTAGCGTGTGCGCGGCCGCGCCCCAGCTGGCGGGCGTGGTGCCCTACGATCCGAAGTATTTGCCCGCCACCGCCGTCCTCTCGGCGAACGAGAACCCGCACGACGTCGACGACGAGATCCGCCGCGACATCATGCGCGAGGTGAAGCGCCTGCCCCTCAACCGCTACCCGGACCCGCTGGCCAACGACCTGCGCGACATGATCGCCGAAGCGAACGGGCTCGACCGCGACCAGGTGCTGGTGGGCAACGGGGGCGACGAGCTCTTGTTCAACCTGGCGCTGGCGTGGGGCGGGCCGGGGCGCACGTTCCTCAACCTGCCGCCCACGTTCTCGGTGTACGACGCGAACGCCCGCCTCACGAACACGTCGGTGGTGGACGTGCCGCGCCGCGCCGACTTCTCCATCGACGAGGAGGCCGTGCTGGCGCGCGTCGCCGAGGGCGGTATCGACTACCTGGTGGTGACCAGCCCGAACAACCCCACGGGGCAGCTTGCCAGCGAGACGTTCATCCTCCGGCTGCTCGACGCCACCGATGCGCTCGTGATGGTGGACGAGGCTTACTTCGAGTTCTCGCGCCAGACGATGCGCCCGTATCTGGCGCAGCACAAGAACCTCGTCATCCTGCGCACGTTCTCGAAGGCGTTCAGCCTGGCCGGGGCGCGTATGGGCTACATCCTGGGAGACGCCGAGGTCGTGCGCGAGTTCGTCAAGGTGCGCCAGCCGTATTCGGTGGACGCCGTCTCGCAGGCCGTTGCGCGCGTGGTGTACGCGAACCGCGCGAAGTTCGAGCGCGGCATCCTGGCCGTCATCGAGGAGCGCGCCCGCCTGATCGAGGGACTGAAGAGGATTCCCGGCGTGAAGCCCTTCCCGTCGGATGCGAACTACGTGCTGTTCCGCGTGGAGAACGCGCCCGTCATCTGGGAGGCGCTGTACGAGCGCGGTGTGCTTGTGCGCGATTTCTCGCGTGCGGCGCATCTGGAGAACTGCCTGCGCGTGACCGTGGGCGCCTCCGAGGAGAACGACGCGTTTTTGCGCGCGCTGCGCGATGCGGTGATGGGCAAGTGCGATTTGAAGGTTCCGTCGACCTGACGGCCGACGGAACGAGCCGACGGCTGCGACGCGAAGCTAGTCCCCGTAGGGGGCGGCTTCCCGTGGTGCCCGATCTCGCGGCGAGGTCGAGGACTCGCGTACCGAAGTATCCCCTACGGGGACTTCCTTCGGGGCGCGCTTCGTCCTCGCCCTCCCCACGATCTCGGGCACCACGGAAACCCTCGCTGACGTTGCTGGACCAGCGATAAAGAAAGGCCAACCATGAACCAGAGAACCGCCGAAATCGTCCGCACGACGAACGAGACGGACATCCGCGTCGCGGTGAACCTCGACGGCGCGGGTGCGACCGACATCGAGACGGGCGTGCCGTTCTTCGACCATATGCTGACGGCCTTCGGAAGGCATAGCCTGATCGACCTCGACGTGCGCGCAAAAGGCGATATCGAGGTGGACGCGCACCACACCGTGGAGGACGCGGGCATCGTGCTGGGCCAAGCCGTTGCGCGTGCGCTCGGCGACAAGCGCGGCATCGCGCGGTTCGGGTCGCTTTCGCTTCCCATGGACGAGGCTCTCGTGCTGGCGGCCGTGGACATATCGGGGCGCGGCCAGCTGCACTGGGCCGTGGACGTGCCCTGCGTCATGCTGGGCACGTTCGACGCGTCGCTGGCCAAGGAATTCTTCATCGCCTTCGCCGCGAACGCGGGACTTACGCTGCACGTGCGCAGCCTGGCTGGCGAGAACGCGCACCATATCGTGGAGGCGTCGTTCAAGGCCGCAGCGCGCGCCTTGCGCCAGGCCGTCGAGCTCGACCCCCGCATCGGCGATGCGCTGCCTTCGACGAAGGGCGCGCTATGATCGCCGTGGTCGACTATCATAAGGGCAACCTCAAAAGCGTCGAGCGCGGTCTGGTCGCGGCGGGCGCCGAGGTGCTCGTCACGAGCGATCCCGCCGCCATCGCCAAAGCCGATGCCATCGTGCTGCCCGGCGTTGGCGCGTTCGCCGACGCGGCCGCCACCATGCGCGAGCTCGGCCAGATGGACGCCATCCGCGAGCGCATAGCCGCCGGCGTGCCGTTCCTCGGCATCTGCCTGGGAATGCACCTCCTGTTCGAAGAAGGCGTCGAAGGCGCGCCGCGCGAGGACGACGAAACCTCGACCCACAACGCCCGCGGCCTGGCAGTGCTGCCGGGCGTGGTAACCAAGATGCCGAAACAGGATGAACACTCCCTCTCCTACAAGGTGCCACATGTAGGTTGGAACACCGTGCATTTCGGAGACGGCAGCGAGGGGTTCGGCGGCGCCCACCAAGCGAGTTCCGCACGAGCCGGACAGTCCTGTGGACTGTCCGAGCGAGCAGGACTGTCTGAGCGACTGGGCGTTGCCGAGCTCCTCGCGGACAGGTTTCAGGAATGCCCCCTGTTCGAAGGCATACCGTCGGGCACTTACTTCTACTTCACGCATGGCTACATCGCGCCGTCGGGTCCCTTCGTCGTCGGCGAGACGACGCACAGCGTGACGTTCCCGAGCGCCGTCCAGTACGGCGAGGCGGCGTACGGCGTGCAGTTCCATCCCGAGAAAAGCTCGGATGCGGGCGCGCGTCTGCTGCAGAACTTCGTGTCCATCGTGAAAGGGGCGTGAGCGCCATGTACCTGCTTCCAGCCATCGACATTCTGGGCGGCAAGGCCGTCCGCCTCGCCAAAGGCGACTACGACCGCGTGACCGTGTACCACGACGACCCCGCCGCGCAGGCGCAGCTGTTCGAAGAGCAGGGCGCGACGTGGCTGCACGTGGTGGACCTCGACGGCGCGCGTTCGGGCATCCCTGAGAATATCGCCATCGTCGAGCGCATCATGCGCAAGACCCTGCTCAAGGTGGAGGTGGGCGGCGGCGTGCGCTCGCTCGACACCATCGCGCGCCTGGCGGACGCGGGCGTGTCGCGCGTGGTGCTGGGCACGTCGCTCGTGGCCGACCCCGACTTCGCCGAGGCCGCCATCGCGCAGTACGGCAAGCTGCTGTGCGCGGGCATCGACGCGAAGGGCGGCGAGGTGGCCGTGGCCGGGTGGCGCGAGGGCGCTGGCGTGGCCGCCGAGGAGCTGGCGCGCGACATGTCGGCGCTCGGGTTCCGGCACCTCGTGTACACCGATATCGCGCGCGACGGCATGCAGACCGGCATCGAGGCCGCGGCGTACGTGCGCATGGCCGAGGCGTTCGGACATCCGGTGATCGCATCGGGCGGCGTGGCCGGCGTGGACGACATCGTGCGTTTGGGCGAGGTGGCCGGCAGCATCGAGGGCGTCATCGCGGGACGCGCCGTGTACGAGGGCGCGCTGTCGGTGCAGGAGGGCGTGCGCGCCTGCGACGAGGCCACGCGCCGAGCCGAGGCCGCCGCCGTCCAGGCGAACCCTTGTGGAATGTGAGTCCAACATGTTTGGTAAGGTCAGCGAGCGGGTTCTTCGCGAGCGCGATTGCCGCGAAGGCTCGACGAAGCGTGCCTTGGGCACGTGAGGAGAACCTGGAGCGGCAAGCGTGCCGCGAAGTACCCGCGCAGCGTCGGCACGTCCGTCGTTGCGTTAGCAACGACGGAAGGAGCGAGATGCTAGCGAAACGCGTGATACCTTGCATGGACGTGAAGGACGGTCGCGTGGTCAAGGGCGTGAACTTCGTGAACCTGCGCGACGCGGGCGATCCCATCGAGCTCGCGCAGCGCTACGACGAGGAGCGCGCCGACGAGGTGATCTTCCTCGACATCACGGCCACGAGCGACGACCGCGCCACCACGGTCGACCTTGCCAGCCGCGCCAGCGAGCAACTGCATCTGCCGTACTGCGTGGGCGGTGGTTTCCGCAGCGTGGCCGACATTCGCACGATGATCGCGGCCGGCGCTGACAAGGTGTCGGTGAACTCGGCCGCCGTGGCCGATCCGTCGCTCATCACGAGCGCCGCCGCGGCGTTCGGCTCGCAGGCCATCCTCTGCGCCATCGACGCGAAGCAGGTGACGGGCAACCCGAACAAATGGGAGGTCTACGTTGCGGGCGGGCGCAAGGCCACGGGCATCGACGCGGTCGCCTGGGCGCAGGAGGCGGCCCGGTGCGGGGCGGGGGAGATCCTGCTCACCAGCATGGATCGCGACGGCAGCCGCGACGGCTTCGACTGCGCGCTCACTCGCGCCGTCGCGCGTGCGGTGGACATCCCGGTCATCGCCTCGGGCGGGGTGGGCAAGCTCGAGCACTTCGCCCAAGGCGTCATCGAGGGCGAGGCCGATGCCGTGCTGGCTGCAAGCGTCTTCCACTTCGGCGAGCTTTCCGTCCGTCAAGTGAAGGAGCATATGCGCGCCCAGGGTATCCCCGTGCGGCTGTAGGGGTGGGGCGGCCCTCGTTTCCGGAGCGAACGCGACGACGGGTCGCTCGACCGCGATCCTCCATCGCGTCAAGGGGTCGCACGGCCGAGCCTTCCGTGCAGCTGAAAGCGCTGCGACTGGCGAAAAAGCATCGAATTCGGAAGTTTCTAGCTGGGTCGCAAGCTCGTCGGAGGCTCTTTTTGCGCATAGAGCCTGGTTGCTGGCTTGCTCCTTTCCGCTCCCGGGCGCCGCATGCGCTTGAAACGGGCGATGTCTTCCGAATTCGATGGCTTTTCGCCATTCAGAACGCCGTAGGCCGCACAGGTGGAGGAGCGATCCGGTTTTCGGACGATCCGACGGCATGGTTTGGGATCGTCCCGAGGACGTTCACGCGCCGGCCTTCCGCCTTCGCAGGAGAGAAGCGAGGGGCGGATGCAGGCTGCGGTTGCGCAAGCAGCCGCAGTACATCGATCGAGTGAGGATTATAGGTATGAACATTCCTGGCATCGCTTACAACGCCGACGGGCTCGTTCCCTGCATCGTGCAGGATGCAGACACGCTCGAGGTGCTCATGATGGCGTGGATGAGCGAGGAGTCGCTTGCGCTCACGCTCGAGCGCGGCGAGACGGTGTTCTGGAGCCGCAGCCGCCGGGAGCTATGGCACAAGGGCGCCACCTCGGGCAACGTGCAGAAGCTCGTGGAGCTGCGTTACGACTGCGATGCCGACACGCTGCTCGCGCTCGTTCATCCGGCGGGTCCGGCCTGCCATACCGGCGAGCGCACCTGCTTCTACCGCGCGTTCCCCCGCTAGCCGCCTCTCGCTCGGAACGCTCAGTGCAGCGAGGCCCGAGGATTCCGCTTATGTTGAGCCGTTGCATCATAGGGGTTGTGAGGATGCCGATCGTGCCTCATAATATTGCGTTCGATTACGGGATGGTTTAGAAGGGGACGCGAGTGACTGACAAGTCGACGGCAGGCCGTGACGGGGAAGCGGGCTCGACCGGCTTCGCTCGGGTTTCCATTGAAGCCCCGCGCATCGATGCCGCTACCGGGCTGCTTGGCAAAGAAGCCTTCTTCGACGAGGCCGCTGCGTATCTTAGGCATTCGGGCGCACGCGATGTCAGCATCGTCTGCTTCGATGTCGACCATTTCAAACTGTTCAACGATCTGCACGGACTTGATTGCGGCGACGAGCTTCTAAGGTACCTGGGTCGCGCCCTCGCCCTCCGCTTCTCGCCCGACGGGGCGCAACCGCTCGCGCGCCTTGCGGCCGATACGTTCGCCTTGTGCGCGACCGGCATCCGCCCCGAGCGCGTCGAGCGCATCCTCGTCGACATCTCCTCCGAATGTCCGAACGGCATCGACGCCATCGTGCGCGCGGGCGTGTACCGCATCGAGGATCCTGCTTCGCCGGTCAGCATCATGTGCGACCGCGCGGTCATCGCGCTTCGCACGGTGAAGGGCAGCTACTTCGACCGCGTGGCTTTGTACGACCCCGGCATGCGCGAGGCGCTCGTCCTCGAACGCGAGGTCGTCGCCGGCATAGAATCGGCGTTGCGCGAGGATCGCATCGAGCTGTTCCTCCAGCCGAAATGCAATATACGCACCGGCAAGATCGTGGGTGCCGAGGCGCTGGCCCGTTGGCGCCATCCCGAGCGCGGCATCGTCGCCCCGGGCGAGTTCATCCCGCTGATCGAGCGCAACGGCCTTGTGCGCTCACTCGACCTGCGCGTGTGGGAGAAGACCGCCGCGTGGATCAGGGGCCTCATCGACGAAGGAGTGCAGCCCGTTCCCGTGTCGGTGAACGTGTCGCGCGCCGACATCTACCTCGTGGACGTGGCCGCCGAACTGCATGCGCTCGTGGAGCGCTACGGCATCGAACCGTCGCTCATCGAGGTGGAGATCACCGAGAGCGCCTATTCGGAACGCCCCGATCGCATCGTGGCCGCGTTCGACGAGCTGGCCGAGCGCGGCTTCACCGTGCTCATGGACGACTTCGGCAGCGGCTACTCGTCGCTCAACATGCTGAAGGACATCAACGTCGACGTGCTGAAGATCGACATGCGCTTCCTCGACCGCGACGACCGGCGCAGCAAGGACATCATGGAATCGGTCATCCGCATGGCGCGCTGGCTGGACCTGCCCGTCATCGCCGAAGGCGTGGAGACGCGCGAGCAGGTGAACTTCCTTTTGGACGTGGGGTGCTCGTACGCGCAGGGCTACTACTACGCGCGCCCGATGGAGGCGGCGGCGTTCGAGGCGCTGCTGACCGACGGTTCGAAAGTTCAGCACGAGCAATGCGCTCTGCAGGATGCGCGCCGTCCCATCCTCGATTTCAGGGATCTGCTGCATGAGAACACCATCAGCGACCGCATGCTTTCCAGCATCATCGGCTCGGTGGCGCTGTACTCGTATGCCGACGGCGATCTGCGCCTGATTCGGGGCAACGAAGCGTACCGGCGCTTGATAGCGACGCTCGGGGAAGGCGTGAACGGCGCCGAGGAGGGCGGCAGCCTGCTTCCTTTCGTGCATGACGAAGATCGGGACGCCCTCGTGGCCGCGGCGGAGGAGACGGTGCGCTCCTGCCCCGACGACGGGGTGGAGGTGGTCGTGCGCCGCATGGGAACGAACGGCTGCCATTGGCATAAGATGCGCCTGTTCCATTTGAACACGACGAACGGTTCGGCCACGGTGTACGGCTCCGTGACCGACGTCACGGAGCGCATGGAGTACATGGAGGCGCTGCGCAAGAGCGAGCAGCGCTTCGAGATGACCTTGGAAGCCAGCGGCACGGTGGTGTTCGAGCTGGACATCCCCACGCGCACCGCTCGCTATTCGGAGTTCTTGCAGCAGGCGTTCGGCTTGGCCGAGACCGTGGCGAACGCCCCGGAGGGGTTCATCGAGCAGGGGACGGTTGCCGAGGAGTCCATCGAGGATTTTCGCGCCATCTACCGAGACCTCTACGCCGGCGCGCCTCGCACGTCGGCGGTTGTGCGCGCCATCATGGGAGACGGGTCGCGTGCGTGGAACCGCGTGACGCTTCTGGCCATGCCGAACGAGGCGGGCGCGCCCGTCAAGGCCGTCGGCCTCGTGGAAAACGTCACGCGCGAGACGGAGATGGATCTTTTGCTGAAGCGTCTCGGTCGTTTCGAGCAAGATTGAGGATCACGCCGTCCGCAAGGCGCGCCCGCACCGTTTCGTAGACCTTCCTCCATCGCTTTTACACGATACCTGCCGCTTTGCGCTTGAACGAAGGAAACACATGCGGTACCATGATGATCAGTTCTTTTATCTCACAGCACACATCCAACACACCCGCATCTCATCACGGAATCCATGCGCGCCGTCGCGCGCGTTTCACCTGTAATAGCCATTGTATAAGGAGGACCTGGGTGAAGTTTTTTCTGGACACCGCCGATCTCGACGAAATAGAAGAGGCGGCCAGCTGGGGCGTGCTCGCCGGCGTCACTACGAACCCGACGCTGTACGCGCGCACCGGAGGCAAGCTCGACGATTTCCACAACCACATCAAGCGCATCTGCGAAATCGTGGACGGGCCCGTCTCCGCTGAAAGCGTCGCCATGACGCGCGACGAGATCATCCGCGACGGCCGCGAGCTGGCCGCGCTTGCCGACAACGTGGTCGTGAAGATCCCCACCATGGTGGAGGGTCTCGCCGCCACCAAGGCGCTCTCCGAAGAGGGCATCCCCGTCAACATGACGCTGTGCTTCAGCGTGCCGCAGGCCATCATGGCCGCCCGCGCCGGCGCCCGCTACATCAGCCCCTTCGTCGGCCGGTTCGACGACATCGCCGAGGACGGCATCTCGCAGTTGGCCGACGTGGTGGCCGCGGTGAACAACTACGACTTCGGCCACGACGTGGAGATCATCGCCGCGTCGGTGCGCAGCGCGAACCACGTGACGCAGGCCGCCCTCATGGGCGCCGACATCGCCACGGTGCCGTTCGCTGCGCTCAAGAAGTGCGTGCAACATCCGCTGACCGACCGCGGCCTGGATGCGTTCATGAAGGACTGGGAGAAAGTTCAGCAAGCATGAGCGAAACCGAAGCAACCACGGAGGCTCCTGCGGCCGCTCCCGTCAAGCGACGTTCCACCAGCGTGAAGGCGAAGACGCAGGGCAAGGCCGAGGGCGCAGCCACTCCGGGCCGCAACTCGTCGGCCACGCGCACGCCGCGCAAATCGGTGAAGGCGGGCGGCGCGCAGCAGCAACAGCCGCAGGGCGGTTCGAACAACCGCCGCCAGAACGCCTCGAACGCCGGCAAGCAGAACAACGGCGGCAGCAATCGCCAGAAGCAGGGCGGCGGCCAGAACCGGCAGAACAACAGCCAGAACCAGCGTCGTCAGCGTCGCCAGCACGACAACAACCGCGGCAACCGCGAAGTGCAGCCCAGCGTGTCGCGCGAGGAGCTGGCGAAGCTCAAGGTGGCCGAGCTGCGCGAGAAGGCCGCCGAGCTCAACCTCGACGTGACGGGCCTCAAGAAGGCCGAGCTGGTGGAGGCCGTGTTCGAAGCCAGTGTCAAGGCCGAGGGCTTCATCGAGGTGTCGGGCATCCTCGACATCCTGGCCGACGGCTACGGCTTCCTCCGCACGCAGGGCTACCTGCCCAGCGAGACGGATTGCTACGTGGGTCTTTCCACCATCCGCCGCAACGGCCTGCGCAAGGGCGATCTCGTGTCCGGTCAGACGCGCCCGGCGCGCGAGAACGAGAAGTACGCCGCCATCCAGAAGGTCACGGCCGTCAACGGCACGCCCGTCGAGGAGCTGGGCAGCCGCGTGCGCTTCGGCGACCTCACGCCGGTCTACCCGGACGAATGCCTCGTCATGGAGCACGGCAAGAACACCGTCACCGCCCGCGTCATCGACCTCGTGTCGCCCATCGGCAAGGGCCAGCGCGGACTGATCGTCAGCCCCCCGAAGGCGGGCAAGACCACCATCCTCAAGGACATCGCCGCCGCCATCAGCGCGAACAACCCCGAAGTGCACCTCATGTGCCTGCTCGTGGACGAGCGTCCCGAGGAAGTCACCGACATGGAGCGCTCCATCAAGGGCGAGGTCATCTCCTCCACGTTCGATATGCCCACCGAGAACCACATCGCCGTGTCCGAGCTGGTCATCGAGCGCGCGAAGCGCCTCGTGGAATGCGGCAAGGACGTTGTCGTGCTGCTGGACTCGCTCACGCGCCTCGCGCGCGCCTACAACCTGGCGCAGCCGGCATCGGGCCGCATCCTGTCGGGCGGCGTGGACTCCACGGCGCTCTACCCGCCGAAGCGATTCCTGGGCGCTGCGCGCAACATCGAGCACGGCGGTAGCCTGACCATTCTGGCCTCAGCCCTGGTGGACACGGGCTCGAAGATGGACGAGGTCATCTTCGAGGAGTTCAAGGGCACCGGCAACATGGAGCTCAAGCTGGATCGCAACCTGGCCGACCGCCGCATCTTCCCGGCCATCGACCCGGTGGCGTCGGGCACCCGCAAGGAGGATCTGCTGCTGGAGCCGCAGGAGGCGCCGCTCATCTGGGCCGTGCGCCGCATCCTCGCGAACACGAACAGCACCGAACGCGCCATGGACATGCTGATCAAGTCGCTCAAGCAGACCGAGACGAACCAGGAGTTCCTCGTGCGCACGGCGAAGAAGGCCCAGCACACAAAGGCCGACGGCTCGCTGGAGTTCTAGGCGCGCCCATCCGTCATCCGGCCGACACCGTGCGCGCCGGTCGCGGTCTTATAATGGAAACCACCAGGGAACCGCATCCGTTGGGTGCGGTTCCCTGTCGCATACGGTAGTATGGTCAGACGCATGAACCAAGGAGGGACCATGTCTCAAGACAACAACTGGCAGCAGCAGGTGTGGCAGCAGCCTGCCGCGCCGCAGCAGCCTGTCGCGCCGGCCGCGCCGTACGGCTACGCCGTGCAGCCCCCGAAGAAAAGCCGCGGCTGGATCGTCGCCCTCGTGGCCGTCGTGCTCGTGTTCGCGCTGCTGGCGCTGGGCATGTGGTCGTGCACGTCGGTCATGTCCTCGTCGTTCGGGTCCTTCGGCACGGGCTCCACGGTCGACGACGTGGACTACCTCACGGGCGACGCGGTCGGCGTCATCGACATCGACGGCACCATCCAGTACGACAACACCACCTCCAGCCCCGAAGGCCTGAAGGCCCAGCTCGATCGCGCCGAGAAGAACAGCCATATCAAGGCCGTCGTACTGCGTGTGAACTCCGGCGGCGGCACGGCTACGGCGGGCGAGGAGATGGCCGACTACGTGCGCGGGTTCTCCGAGCGCACCGGCAAGCCTGTCGTGGTGTCCAGCGCGTCCGTCAATGCGAGCGCCGCCTATGAGATATCCTCGCAGGCCGACTATATCTACACGGCCAAGACCACGGCCATCGGCGCCATCGGCACGGTCATGCAGGTTACCGACCTGTCCGGCCTCATGGAGAAGCTGGGCATCTCGGTGGACAACGTCACCAGCGCCGACAGCAAGGATTCCAGCTACGGCACGCGCCCGCTCACCGAGGAGGAGCGCGCCTACTACCAGGATCAGGTCGACCAGATCAACGAGACATTCATCCAGACCGTGGCCGAGGGTCGCGACATGCCCGTCGAAGACGTGCGCGCGCTGGCCACGGGTCTCACGTTCACCGGCATGACGGCAGTCGAGAACGGCCTTGCCGACGAGATCGGCACCAAGGACGACGCCGTGGCGAAGGCGGCCGAGCTGGCGAACATCGCGCACTACACCACCGTCACGCTCAAGAATCCCACGAGCAGCCTGTCGAGCCTGCTCGACCTCATGTCAAAGAGCAACGTTTCCACCGACGATATCGCCCGAGCGCTGAAGGAGCTGGACACCGATGGCAGCATCGCCCAATAGCAACGAACGAATCTCGTGGCCCAAGCGCGCCGTCGTCACGGCGGGCATGCCCTACGGCAACAAGCCGCTGCACTTCGGCCACATCGCCGGGGTGTTCGTGCCGGCCGACGCCTTCGCGCGCTTCCTGCGCGACCGCATCGGCGCGGCCAACGTGCGCTTCATCAGCGGCACCGACTGCTTCGGCTCGCCCATCAACGAGGGCTACCGCAAGCTGGTGGAGGCCGGCGAGTTCGACGGCACCATCGCCGAGTACGTCGAGCGCAACCACGAGGCGCAGAAGAACACGCTGGACGCCTACGGCATCAGCCTGTCCATCTACGAAGGCTCCGGCATGGGGCATTCGGGCGACGTGCATCAGCTGATCACCGAGAAGTTCATCGAGAAGCTGCACGAGAACGGGCACTTGCAGCGCCGAAGCACGCTGCAGTTCTACGATGCGGAAGCGGGCACGTTCCTCAACGGCCGCCAGGTGGTCGGGCGCTGCCCCGTGCAGGGCTGCAAGTCCGAGCACGCCTACGCCGACGAGTGCGACCTGGGGCACAGCTACGCCCCCGAGGACCTCATCGCGCCGAAGTCGTCGCTGACGGGCACGACTCCCGAGATGCGCCCGGTGGAGAACTGGTACTTCGATTTGCCCGCGTTCGCCGACTTCCTGCGCGGCCACGTGGCGGCGCTCGAGGCCGACCCCGAGGTGCGCGCCATCGTGCCGCAGACCGTCAAGGAGTTCCTCAGCGCCCCCGTCGTCTACATCAAGAACGACGCCCGCGAGGCCTACGACGCCGTGGCGGGCGAGCTGCCGGCCCATCAGCTGCGCGAGGCCGAGAAGGGCAAGCAGAGCTTCGAGATCGAGTTCGCCTCCATCGACGACCGCGACGCGGCGCGCGAGGTGCTGGGGCGGGCGGGCATCCGCTTCCGCACGGGCAAGGCGCTCGTGCCGTTCCGCATCACGGGCAACATCGAGTGGGGCGTGAAGGCGCCGGTCATCGACGGGCTGGAAGGCCTCACGGTGTGGTGCTGGCCCGAGAGCCTGTGGGCGCCCATGTCGTTCACCATGGCCGTCAACGACAAGATGGGCCTGCCGCGCGGCAGCTGGCGCGATTTCTGGTGCTCGGAGGACGCCGAGGTGTACCAGTTCATCGGCCAGGACAACCTGTACTTCTACGGGGTTGCGCAGCCCGCGCTCATCGAGGCGCTGCGCCCTGGCGACATCCTGACGCCCGGCGTGACCGAGCATCCCATCCGCCAGACCACCCTCGTGGCGAACCATCACATCCTGTTCGGCGACAAGAAGGCCTCGTCGTCGGGCTCGGTGAAGCCGCCCACGGCCGACGAGCTGCTGGACTACTACACCGTCGAGCAGCTGCGCGCGCACTTCCTGGCGCTCGGCCTCGACCAGAAGTCGGTGGGCTTCAAGCCCAAGCCGTTTTTGGCCACCCCCGAGGAGCTTGCGGACACGCGCGTGGCCGACCCGGTGCTGAAAGAGGGCGCGCTGCTGACGAACGTGTTCAACCGCTTGGCCCGCAGCTGCTTCTACGAGGCGCAGAAGAACTTCGAGGGCTATATGCCGCTGGGCGATGCGTCCGAGGACGTGGTAGCGAAGGTGCACGAGGTGCTGCGCGCCTACGACGAGACGATGCACCGCGTGGAACTGCACACCATCATGTCCATCATGGACGAGTTCATCCGCTGGGCGAACAAGCGCTGGTCGGACGGCATCCGCGAGGTCGAGAACACGGGCGACGACGAGCTGCGCCGCCAGGTGCTCGTGGACTCGTTCTTCCTGCTGCGCATGGCGACGCTGCTCATGCACCCCGTGGTGCCGGCGGGCGCCGAGAAGATCTGCGACTACCTCAGCTTCGAGTTCGACGACTTCTTCAGCTGGAACTACGACTTCGAGAACATGGACGAGCTGTGCAGCGCCGGCGAGATCACTGAAGCCCGCCACCGCATCCGCGAGCTGCCCCCGCGCTTCGACTTCTTCGCGAAGCACCCGAGCCAGTACAAGTAACGTCCCGACAGGGGGCGGGCCTTCAACGGGGATGTTTTCGGGATGAAGAGCGCCCGTCCGCGGAATGCGGGCGGGCGCTTTCGGTTGACGTGCGTTAGGGAGGGACGGGTGGTTCGACGCGTGCGCAGCTATGGGTGGATTGCGTGCAGCAAAAACGCCGGTTTGGCAGCACCGGCCCGTTCGGACGCCTTCTTCTCGGGTTCGGGAGCGTTGTTTTGCGGAATGCGACCGAGCGCCATCTGGAGTTTTGTCGCTGCTCTTCACCAGTCGCGGAGTCGAGGCTGCCAAACCGGCGTTTTTGCTGCACGCGAGCCGGCGAAAACGTGCGCGGCCGTTGCGTGGTCCGACAGCCGAGGGGCGGAGCAGGTTGCCGGGCTGGGCGCAAAGAGGGTTCCATGACAATCTCGAAGCAGTTTCGACGTGCCGGTAGGCTTCGCCAAACCGTATAATCCCAGGTGGTGAAAATCTTGCGTCGCCGCCGACGTCCGATCCGGCCGCCGAATTTGTCATGGGACCCGTTTTGCGCCCAGCTCCGCCTCGCTCTATGTCGGATTTGACACGTCAGGGTTCCAACGTGTCAAAGCACCCGTCCTCTTGACGCACTGGGTGCTGCCGTTCGCCCGCATGGACGCTCGCGACGGTGTGGGACGCAACATGAAAACGCCCGCCCGCATTTCGCGGACGGGCGTTTTCGGTTGGCTCGAGGTTGCGTGCTGCGAAGGGTTTAGGCCACTTCGAACAGCAGCGTCGCCGCAAGCGGGGACACCATGCCGTCGGCGGTTTTCGCGCGCACGGTCATGCGGTAGTCGCCCTTTTCCTCGAACGACGTGGTGAACTGCCAGTTCACCCACTTGTCGGCCGTGGCGCCGTCGGTGTCGCACGACGTCCATGTGCGGCCGTTGTCGAATGAGAACTCGATGGCGGCGATGGGGCTTCCCAGATCGTCGGCCACGCCTTCGAACATGATCTCGTCGCCTGCCTTGAACACGCAGTCGTCGGAGTAGTTCATGATGTTGATCTTGTTGCGGTAGCACGGGTCCACCTGCTGCACGTCGGGCTCCGCATCCTCCTGCGTCAGCTCGATGTTCACGATGTCGCGCGTGAAGTAGCGCGCCACGGTCTCGGGCATCCACAGCTGCAGGCTCGACCCGGTGGCCGCCTCCAGCTCCTGGCCGTTCACCTGGTACGCCAGAAGCGCGTTCTTCTCCAGCGCGTAGCGCAAGGGCAGCGGCTGGCCGAAGCCGTCGGCGCCGTAGGCGGTGATGGTGTTCACGCCGTCTTCCAGGTCGGCCATCTCCACCACGGCCGACAGCGGCACGCCCATGACGGCCGCCTGGCCGAAGGGCGATCCGGTGGCGCACGAGCACGCCATCATCGTCTCCTGGTTGGCATCTTCGGCCAGGTCGCGCACGTCGATGGTGAAGTTCTTCTTGATGTTGCCGCCCACGTTCACGTAGAAGTTGGCCACGCCGCCCTCCACGTCGACGAGCTCGGTGGCAGGCTTCGAGCACATGCTGGTCAGCGCTGTTCCGAACACGTTGAACAGCTCGTCGTTGGGGGTGACGCCTTCCTGGTTGAAGGTGAACGCTCCCTGGGCGTTGGCCACGGAGACGTAGGACACGTCGTCCTCGTTGAACCATTGTGCGGTCACGACGTTGTCTCCCACGGCATGCGTCGTGGCGATCGGGTCCGCGTCGGCGGTCTGCGGTAGTCCGGCCGTAGCGCCGATACCGCCCACTGCTCCGAACATCAGCAGCGCGCCGCCGGCCACGCCGCCCGCGATCTTCTTGGGGTTGTAAGCCATGGCGTCCTCCTACTCGCTCTTCTCGTCAGATGCCGCCGCGACCTTCGGAGGGATCAGCGATGCGCTTTCCAGCACGGTCGTGTCCTCGGGGTTGGGCATCTTGTCCTTCGCGTTGAACATGACGGTCTGGGTCTCGAAGCTCGTCATGCCGCTTTCGGTGGTGGCGCGAACGGTCAGGCAGTACGCGCCTTCCAGTTCGGGCTTGTAGGTGAAGCTCCACCACACCATCTTGTTGCGATCCATGTCGCCGATATCGTACTTCGTCCACGTTTCTCCGCGGTCAAGGGAGAACTCGACGCTTGCGATCTTCTCGTCGTAGCCGTCCACGTAGCCGGTGAATTCGTAGGGCTGGCCGTTCTGCACGAGCAGGCCGTCGGGCACGCCGAGGATGGTGGCGTTGGGCTTGTTCATGGGAACGTCGTCCTCGTTCTGCCATCCGTTCGGGTTGCCGGCCCACTTGTCGGTGTAGTCGATGTCCTCGTCGGTGACGTGGTAGGTGTCGATCTGCTTCGAGTTGATCTGCGCGTCCACGCCTTCCACCCAGTTCGTGCACGGATAGCCGCGCGTCGCGTCGAGGTACTCGCCGCCGATCTTGTACACCAGCAGCGCCTCGTCGGAGTCGACCTTGTCCACGGGGAAGGCGCGTTTGGAGCTGCCGTCGGCGCGCAGCGCCTTCACGCCCGTCGTGCCGTCCTTGTAGCCGCCCGCCTTTTCGACGAGCCAGCTCACGGGAATGCCGGTTATCTCGGTGTTCGTGACTCCGCCGCCTCCCACCGGGTTCCAGTTGCACACCATCTTCGAGGTCTTCGTGATCACGGCGCCGTCGGCCTCGGCTTCTTTGATGAGCTCGGGCAGCGTGGCCGTGTACTCGGCGTTCACGTTGCCGTCAACGGTGATGGTCCATTCGTCGAACAGGCTTTGCGGCATCTCCAGGTCGAGGCCGTTCACGCCCGCGCCGTGGCGCATGTTGTCGTAGTAGGCGTGCATCCAGTCGTACGAGAACACGCCGCTCTGGCCCTGCGTCCTCTCTTGATCGATCTTGAAATCGCCCTGCACGTTCTCGACGTCGTTGATTCCCCACAGGCGATCGTATTTCGTGAGATCCCACAGCTCCAGGCCCGCACCGTTCTCGGTGGCGTTGTGGCAGGACATGCAGTCGCCCTGATACTGGTTGACGAAGTCGCTCTTCGTGCGCGATCCGTAGTGAACGGCGTGCATGAGCGTGCCGAACTCGTACTGCTTCGCGATGTAGCCCGGAGCGTAGGAGTGGCAGAACAGGCACTGCTGCAGCGTGGTCTTGTTGTCCAACTCGTCGTTCCAGGCAACCGGGTGCTCGTAGGGCAGGTGCTTCAGCAGCGAGTTCATGTCGGCATGGCACGATTCGCAGCCGCGGTTGTCGGCGTCCAGCCAGTAGGTGTTGTACGAGTTGGAACCGGCTTGGATCTGCCAAGCGTCGGGGTTCACCTCGTACTCGGTGGGCGTGCGCTGCACCATCTGCCCGTTCGGCAGGGTGCGCACTTCGGGAGCGTATTCGGTCGCAACCTGGTCCCAGCGGTCCCATAGGTTGTCGAGGTATTCCTTGCCGGGATAGTAGTTCTCGTCGATGTCCTCGTTCGTGGTGCCTTCGGCGCCGTCGATGACGGCCTGCTGCTCGGGCGTGAGCTTCTGCTCCTGCGGGACGGCGCCTCCGTCCCCGGACGGAGCGGCGGCGCCTGCGTTCTCCGACTGCTGCGGCGCGCATCCTGCCGCCAGGCCGAGCGTGCAGGCCGCGCAGGTTGCCACGATGATGGCCTTCTTGTTGAGCCTCATGCATCCCCCTTTCCTTGTCTTGGTTCCCGTCGTCCGCCATGCGCGCTCGCGCTTCGCCGTTTGCGTCCCTCCCTTCTTCCTCTTGCGTCGTCGATGCGCGCGGACCGTCCCATCGTAGGATGCGGGCTGCCGTGCGCGCCATCGCCCAAGTATCCGATTCGCGGGTCGTCCGATGATTTCCGCATCGGACACTTTGGCCGATGCCCGTGCAGAGCGGGGTGATTCTGCCGGTTCGGGCCGAACGCGCCGTTTTTTGAGGGTGCGGGCGTGCGAAGGGCGTGCGATAATGAGAGGCGGTCGCCGAGCGGTGGCCTGATGTTGGGGAGGCTTGGGGAATCACCGATCATGGGCAACCGCGGTCTGCAAATCAATCCGGTGGGCGTGCTCGCTTCGTGCGGGCTGGGGCTCAATCTGGTCTGGTGCACGTTGATGGGCCACACGCTGGGCTTCATGTCGTCAACAGCCGGCATGGATGCGTGGGCGAATCCGCGCCTGTTCTTCCTTGCCGGCATCCTTCTATGCACGGCGGCGTTCGCGACGGCTCCGCGTGCGCTCAAGCGCGCCGACGGCATGCTGCGCTTCGTGCTGCCGCTGTTGTCGGCCTTCGGCACGGCGTGCTTCGGCATGTCGTTCCACCAGACCTTCTTCGATCCCGGGGCGCTGGCCGTGGGCGGCCTGTTCGTGGCCGGCGTGGGCTACTTCTGGCTGGCGGCGCGCTATATGCTGCTGCTCGCGCGCACGCAGGGCTACGTGTGCGCCGTCGCCAGCATAGCGGGCAGTCTGGTGCTCAAGCTTCCCGTCTTGCTCGTGCTCAGCGCGTTCGCAAGCCCCGCAGTGCAGGTGATCGTCGCCATCGCCATGCCTGTGGCCACGGCGCTTCTGTTCGAAACGGCATGCACTCTTGCGCGCGATCGTGCCGATCTCGCGGCAGGGGAGGGCGTTTCGGATGCCGTTGCGCCTTCGAGGGCGGCTTCCGCCTCGGAGGGCTCTCGCGCTCGTACGGTGTTCGGCGTGCCGGCCGTCCCGCGCACGCGCGAGCGCACGTCAGCTGCCGAACGCCGCACCATGCTCGTGCTGTTGGCTATTGCGGCGGTGGTGCTGGCTGTTATCCGCTCGGTGAGCTACCTGGGGATGTGGGGCGATACGAACGCGAACATCTCCACGGCGCTGCCGTGGCTCACCGCCATGATCGTTCCGGCCGTCTGCGTCGTGGTGTTCGCCTACGCCGCGCTCGCGCGCCTGGCCGATGCCGCGTTGCCGATCCGATTCCAGCCTGCGCTGCTGCTCATCTTGGTGGGTTTGTTCGTCGTAGCCATCCAGGCGAACCCCACGGGAGCGTCGCTCGGGTTCCTCACCGTGGTCATACAGATCGACGAGCTGTTCGCGCACCTCTTGTTCTGGACCGTCGTGGTAACGGCGCTCGACGTGCTCGACGTGCCGTCGTACCGCGTCATGGGGGTGGCCGGCGTGGTCTATGCGGGAGCGTCCATCGCCTGGGTGCTGTTGTTGGGACGCGCGGCCATCGTGGACACGTTGCTCGTGATGCTGGCAACCTACGCTTTCGTGGTCGTTGCGCTGTGCGCCGTTTGGTTCGTGCCGAGTCGAAAGGATGCCGCTTCGGGCGAGGTCGCTGCTCCGCTCGTGCAGACGGTGTCGGACACGTGTCTCGAGCTGGCGGGACGTTATGCGCTGTCGCCGCGCGAGACCGAGGTGTTCGTGCTTCTGGCCCAGGGCCGCACGCGCGCCTTCATCCAGGACGAGCTGGTGCTGTCAGGCAGCACCGTGAAGACCCACGTCTCCCATATCTACGCCAAGATGGGCGTCCACGACCGCCAGGAGATGATGGACCTCATCTGGGGCTGACGCGTAGAATTCGATGGCGACCGCTCTCTCGTGGTATGATACCCATCCGGTTTTGCCCCTCCGACGCGAAAGGCCCTCCACATGCATGTAGATATATACACCGACGGTGCGGCGCGGGGGAATCCGGGGCCGGGGGGCTACGGCACGGTGCTGCGCTTCGTCGATTCGAAGGGCGCCGTCCACGAGAAGGAGCTGTCGCAGGGCTACGAGCGCACCACGAACAACCGCATGGAGCTCATGGCCGTGGTGGCGGGTCTCGAAGTGCTCAAGCGCCCGTGCTCCATCACGTTGTACTCCGACTCGCAGTACGTGGTGAACGCCTTCAACCAGCATTGGGTTGACGGCTGGCTCAAGCGCGGCTGGAAGAACGCGCAGAAGCAGCCCGTGAAGAACGACGATCTGTGGAAGCGTCTGCTGGCGGCCAAGGAGCCTCACGACGTGACGTTCGTGTGGGTGAAGGGGCATGCGGGCCATCCCGAGAACGAGCGCTGCGACGAGCTGGCCACGACGGCCGCCGACGGCGCGGGGCGCATTCGCGACGAGGGCTTCAACGGATAAGTGAGGATTCCGAAGCTGCACCCGGCTCACCCGAGGTTCGTATGATGTTCCTGTTCGATTTCCAAGCTGTTTCGTAGGCGAGCCATGCGATCTGATACACTAGCTCGCAATGTATACGAGCATCTGAGCGCAGGTGGAGGTTCCCACATGCAACAGCAAGCAATGCGCGCCCGCAAGGGCGTGTTCGCGGGAGCAGTGGCTGCGGCCCTCGCGGCGACTCTCATGATCCCTTCGTTGGCGTACGCCGATCCGACTGCCAGCGAAAAGCAGGCTGAAGCTCAGGCCGCGCTCGCATCGCTCAACAGCATGCAGAGTACGCTCAACCGAACCTCCGTCGTCTACGATGAGGCCTTGGCCGCGCAGAGAGAAGCCGAGGCCAAGCGCGACGAGGCGCAGGCGCGCATCGACGAGGCGAACGGCCAGATCGCCGACCTTCAAACCCGATTGGGATCTCGTGCGCGCAGCATGTACCGCACGGGCGGAAGCTCGTTCCTCGACCTGCTGCTGGGCGCCACCACCTTCCAGGAGTTCTCGACGGGTTGGGATATGCTCAACACCTTGAACGAGAACGATGCCGATCTCGTTCAGCAGACGAAAGATCTGCGTGCCGAAGTGCAGGAGCAGCAGGCCGCCTATGCAGAGCAGCAGCGCGTAGCCGCCGAGAAGGCCGATGAGGCGCTGCGCTCCAAGCAGGAGGCGGCGTCCACGATGTCCGCCATGCAGGCTACCTACGACAGCCTGAGCGCCGAAGCGGCCGAGCTGCTGGAGCAGGAGCGCGCTGCGCAGGCAGCCGCCGATGCAGCTCAGGCCCAAGCCGTGGTGGAAGCGTCTGCGCGTCAGGCCCAAGAGAACGCGAACGCTTCGGGCAATGTTGCTCCGGGCAACGATCCCTCGCCTTCTCCGTCGCCCGCTCCGAGCGAGCCTTCCGGACCCTCCTACAATCCTGTGACGGGCAATGCTATCGTCGACCGGGCGTACGGTTGCATAGGATTGCCATATTCGTGGGGTGGGGTAGGACCGAGCTCGTTCGATTGCTCCGGCCTGGTAAGCTATGCCGTGACTGGAAGCTTCTCCCGATGGGGAACCACGAACACGTTCATGGGCATGTCGCAGGTAGGCGATCCTCAACCTGGCGATATCGCCACCAGCTGGGGCCACTGCGGTATCTACATCGGCAACGGCCAGATGATCCATGCTCCAACCTTCGGCCAGACGGTGTGCATCAGCCCGGTGCAGGGTGACATGATCATCGTTCGCCCGTAGCCCCGGATTCCTCAAGCGAAAGAAAACGGCCCTTCGGGGCCGTTTTCTTTCGGGTGCATGCTGTGGCAGCGCCTACCGCACGCTGTTCTTGATGAGCGAGCGCAGTTCGTCGATGCCGGTGCCCTTCTCCGACGAGCACACCACGAGCGGCACGTCGGCCCCCAGCTTCAGCTGCTTCTTCAGGGCGGCCTTCTGCTTCATCTGCTGCTGACGGCTGAGCTTGTCGGCCTTCGTCAGCACCACGGCGAACGGCAGCTCGGCCTCCTGCAAAAAGCCGATCATGTTCACGTCGAGGTCGGACGCCTCGTGGCGGATGTCCACGAGCGAAACCACGAGCGCGAGGTCGCGATCCTGGTTGAAGTAGCCCTCGATGAGCTCCGACCAGCGGCTCTTGTCCGACTTCGACACCTTCGCGTAGCCGTAGCCCGGCAGGTCGACGAAGCGCACGCCGTCGCAGGAGAAGAAGTTGATGGTGGCCGTCTTGCCCGGCGTCTGCGACACCTTCGCCAGCCCTTTGCGGTTGAACAGCTTGTTCAGCAGCGACGACTTGCCCACGTTCGAGCGTCCCGCAAACGCGATCTCGGGCATGGTCGAAGGCGTGAGCTGAGACGATACGCCGAATGATCGCTCGAATACCACGTTGTTGATGTTCATGGGACGCTCCTTGCGGCCGTGCTGTTCGTCATGCTCCTCATGGTACCCGAACCGCGTCGGGGATGCGGGCGGAACCCGGCAACCCCCTCGCATTCCCCACGGGATGCGTCAGACGCGCTTGCGTCCCGTGTACAGCGCCAGCGCCATGCAGGCGAGGCTCGCCCATGCCCAGAATCGATGCTGCTTCATGTCCGACCTCCTTCGCTTCGATGTCGACGATACTAGTTAATCATGATTGACTTTATCCGACAACCGCATTATCCTTGATAAGTTAGATTCGTGCAACTTCAAATCGAAGCGCGCGGATGGGGAACCAACGAGAGAGAGGCGAAGCGATGGGATTCAAGAAGAAGAGCGGGCTGCTGGTGGGCGCGGGCTTTCTGCTGGGCACGGTGGGCGTGAAGGCGCTGACCAGCACCACCGCCAAGAAATGCTACGTGCAGGGCGTCGCGCAGGGGCTGCGCGCGAAGGCGACGTACGAGAACATCGTCGAACAGGCGAAGGCCGAGGTTGACGACATCGTGGCCGAGGCCACCTACATCAGCGTCGTCGGCAAGGACGGGGAGCGCCCTGCCGAGCCCGCCGTCGAGGCCGACGACCAGCCGGCGAAGTAGAACGCGATGGACTACGTCATCGCGAGCGAGGTTCCCGGCCGCTTGCGCGTGCGGCTGGTCGGTCCCGTGCCCGCCGACGATCTCGACGCGCTCTACCGCGTGCTGGGCGCGTGCCCGGCGGTGGAGCGCGCGAACGTCTACCCTCGCATCGGCAGCATCGCCGTGCGCTACCGTGCGGCGGACGGCGCGCGGCAGCGGGTGCTCGATCACCTGGACGCCATCGACGCCGAGGCCATCGCCGAAGCCCGTTCGAGCTGCGGGCTCGAACTGGCACCGCGCACCCAGTCGCTGCTCATGGACATCGCGGTGCTCGTGGGGTCGTACTTCGCGCGCCGGTGGTTCCTGCCGAAGCCCGTCGCGGCCCTCGTCACCGCCTGGCGCTACCGCGGCTTCCTGGCGGCGGCGGTCCGCTCGCTCGGGCGGGCGCGGCTCGACGTGCCCGTGCTGGACGCTGCCGCCATCGGCATGTCGTTCGTCAAGCGCGACCCGCGCACGGCGGGTGAGACGATGCTGCTGCTGAACCTGGGCGAGACGCTGGAGGAGTACACGCGCTCGCGGTCGGAGGGGGCGCTCGTGAACGCGTTGCTCGACCTCCCGGAAACCGCGCAGCTCGTCGAGGGCGACCAGGAGGTCCAGGTGGCTGCGTCGGACCTCAAGCCGGGCGACTGCATCGCCGTGCGCACCGGCATGCCCGTGTGCGTCGATGGCGAGGTGGTGCGCGGCACGGCCATGGTGAACCAGGCCGCCCTCACCGGCGAGCCGCTGGCGGTCGAGCGCGGCGTGGGCGACAACGTGTTCTCGGGCACCGCGGTCGAGGACGGCGAGATCATCGTGCGCGTGACGGCGGACGCGGGCGAGACGAAGCTGCGCTCCATCGTGGCGCTCGTGGAGCAGGCGGAATCCTTCAAATCGGAAACCCAGTCGCGCATGGAGCAGCTGGCCGACCGCATCGTGCCCTGGAACTTCCTGCTGGCAGGCGCCGTGGCGCTCACCACGCGCAGCCTCGTGAAGACGTCGGCGGCGCTCATGGTGGACTACTCCTGCGCCCTCAAGCTCACCGGCTCCATCGCCGTGCTGGCGGCCATGAGCCAAAGCGCGCAGGCGGGCTTCACCGTGAAGGGCTCGAAGCACTTCGAGGCCATGGCGGCGGCCGACACCATCGTGTTCGACAAGACCGGGACGTTGACCGAGGCCACGCCCAACGTGGCCTGCGTGCTGGCGCTCGACGGGTGGAACCGTCGCGAGGTGCTGCGGCTGGCCGCTTGCCTGGAGGAGCATTTCCCGCACCCGGTGGCCCGCGCCGTGGTGCGCGCGGCCGCGGAGAAGAACCTTCGGCACCGCGAGCGCCACGCCGACGTGGAGTACCTCGTGGCGCACGGCATCGCGTCGTCGCTCGACGGCAAGCGCGTGGTCATCGGCTCGGAGCATTTCGTCGTGGAGGACGAAGGCGTGTCCCTCACCGAGGAGCAGAAGCGCCGCGTGGCCGACGAAACGGAGGGGCTGTCGCCGCTGTACCTGGCGGTGGACGGCGAGCTGATCGGCGTCATCGGCATCGAGGACCCGCTGAAGGCCGGGGTGCGCGAGGCCATCGCCGACCTGAGGATGCTCGGGTTCAAGCGCGTCGTCATGCTCACGGGCGACGGCGAGCGCACGGCGGCGCGCATCGCGGACGCCGCCGGCGTGACGGAGTACCGCGCCAACCTGCTGCCCGAGGACAAGTACGCCTTCGTGGAGCGGCTGAAGGCGGAGGGGAGCAAGGTGGTCATGGTGGGCGACGGCGTGAACGACGCCCCGGCGCTCTCGCTGGCCGACGTGGGCATCGCCATGGGGCAGGGCACCGCCGTGGCGAAGGAGGTGGCCGACATCACGCTGACGGGAGGGCACCTGAGCGCGCTCGTGACGCTGCGGACGCTGAGCGCGGGGCTGACCGCGCGCCTGAACGCATCGTTCAAGGAGGTCATCGCCATCAACTCGGCGCTGCTGGCGGCGGGCATCGGCGGCCTCATCACGCCGCAGACCTCGTCGCTGCTGCACAACGCGTCCACGGTGGCGCTCAGCGTGAGGAACGGCGGGACGTACCGCGCCTAGCGTCAGGCCGTCGGCGGCGCTGCGAACGCCTCCTCGAAGGCATCGCCGATCGACGCGAAGCCGTGCAGCGCGGGCTCGTCCGAGAACAGGTCGAGCAGCAGGGAGCGCTGGGCAGCCGGGAGGTCGAGGTCGTCGAACCAGGGAAGCTTCGCGTGCCGCCTGCTGCGCACTGCGGCGGGGCTCGCGTACAGCAGGAACAGCAGCACGTCGGCGAGCCCGGCGCGATCGGATGCGGTCGCGGCCGGGCTCGCCGCGTTCCGGTCGAAGAAGCCGGCCAGCCCGAAGTCGACGAGCGACACCGTTCCCTCGGCGTCGATCAGCAGGTTCGCCGGCCGCACGTCGCCGTGCGCCACGCCGCGGCCCTCCAGGTGCGCGAGCGCGTCGATGACCTGGCGGCCGATGGAGGCGATCGCCGCTTGGTCGAACGACCGCCGTTGCCGGAACAGCAGGCGGTCGAGGGAGGTGCCGGGCATGAGGCTTTGCGCCATGAAGCAGCGCCCGCGGTCGCGCGCGTCGTCGCGCTCGCGCACGATGCCGAGCCAGCGGGGGACGGCGGGGTGCGCGCACAGCGACAGCGCCTTCGCCTCGTTCCAGAGGGCGTCGCGGTCGAGGGACCCCTGCTCGGGTTTGATCAGCTTGAGGGCCGCGCTGCGGGGCTCGCCGCTTGCGCGCGAGGCGCGAAAGCACGTGCCGAACCGGCCTTGGCCCAGCACGGCGTCGAGCCGCCATGCGCCGAACGTGCGGCCGACGAGCCTGCGGTCGCCGGCCGCGGTGGCGAAGCGCGCTAGCCGCGCGGCGTGCCGCATTCGGGGCAGAACTTCGCGCTGGGAGGCAGCGTCGCGCCGCACTGCGCGCAGAACCCGCCGCCCAGCTTCTCGCCGCATTCGAGGCAGAACTTGGAGCCCGCCGGCACCTGCGCGCTGCACTTCGGGCAGGAAAGCGAGCCTGCGGCCGAGGCGGCACGCGGAGCCTGCGCCTGCGCTTGGGGCGCGGCCTGCGCCTGGCCGGGGATGGGCTGCGCGTTCTGCTGGGGGTAGCCGTGGCCGTAGCGCTTGCGGTCCGAGCTGCTGAACGAGCCCACGAAGCCGCCGAGCTTGCCCATGAATCCTTGCGGTTGATAGTAGCCGCTGCCTTGGTTGGTGCGGTGCTTTTTGCGACCGCTCATGGAGAAGAGCCCCATCGGGTGGTCCTTTCGATCAGGTGGGTAGCTGCGCCCCAGGATACCGGATGCGATCGGGCTCCGCCGCTTCTGCCGCCGACTCCCGGAAAAAACCAAGGGGCACCGCTTCGCTTGCCCCAAGCCCGTCCCCAAGCTCCAACTCTCAATGCAACCGGGTATCTGTCAATGACAGCCGGGCATGCGAATTCGCCCATGCTAACCAGTTTTTTCGTTTTGCGCGCGATTTGGCGCTTCGAAGCGTCCTTGGACACCGATCCTCGAAAGTGGTTTTTACGTTTCCGCAGGTCGCGTGATTCATGTTCGATCGCTGCGGGTCAGCATGTCCCCTAAACGGGACAACACGCACCCCTGAACGAACGCAAAACGAAAAAATTGGTTAGAACTCGACGATTCGCGTGCCGCGGCACTATTGACGTGAACCGTCGTTCACCCGTTGATCAGTGTGCTCTGCTTCGGGGCAACCCGTCCGCAAGCCTCTTCACCAAGCTAGAGCGTACCCGTAGGAGCCGCTTGGTATGCAGCCAGATACCCGTCAATGGTGGTTGAACGGCAGACCTTCGGCTGTATGACCGGAGCGTTGCGTGTTCGGAACGCTTCCGGGGCCGGCCTTTCCCGCCGCTACACTTGAAGCGTCCGTCGCCGCGCCGCGTCGGGCGCAACGAGGAAACGGACGAGGAAGGGCGGTCGGATGGGCAACGCGAAGAAGCGAAGCGGAAGCGTGGCGAGCATGCTGCCCGTGCTGCTGGCGTGCTCGTTCACGGCCTCGTTCGGCCAGAGCATGATGAACGTCGCCCTGCCCGAGCTGGCGGAGCGCTTCGGCGTCACGCTCTCCATCGCGAACTGGGTGATCGTGGGGTACATGGTGGTCGCGGCGACGGCCATCATGCTGTCGGCGTTCATGCTGAGGCGCCTCGGGCTGAGGCGCGTGTTCTTCGTCGGCGCGGGGGCGCTCGCGCTCGGCAGCGCGTGCGCGCTGCTCTCGCAGGACTTCCCGATGCTGTTCGCCAGCCGCCTCGTGCAGGCGGTGGGCACGGGCCTGTTCTTCCCGTCGGTGACGAGCGTCATCATGACGAACTCGCCGGCCGCGGTGCGCGGCACGCGCCTCGCGTTGAACAGCGGCGTCATCGCCGTGGGCCTTGCCATCAGCCCGACGGCCTCGGGCTTCGCGCTCACGCAGTTCGGCTGGCGCGCCATGTTCGTCGTATCGCTCGCCATGTCCGTCGCGCTGCTCGCGGTCGGCTTCTTCCGCATCCACGGCGGCCCTTCGACGAAGCGCGTTCCCATCGACGCGCTCAGCGTGATGCTCGGGCCGCTCGGGTTGGCCGCGTTCCTGTACGGCTTGGGCGAGGTCACGCGCGATCTCGCTCCCTCCCTCGCGGCGCTCGCGGTCGGCGCGGTGCTGCTCGCCCTGTTCGCCTGGCGGCAGTTCGCGTTGGAGAGCCCGCTGCTCGACCTGCACCCCCTCGTCCACCCGCGGTTCGCCGTGGGCATCCTGCTCGTCATGGTGGGCATGCTCACGTCGTTCTCCATGAGCATCCTGCTGCCGCTGTACTACGAGGGGGCGTTGGGGTACACGGCGTTCTTCGCGGGCCTGCTGCTGCTAGGCCCCGTGCTGGTCAACGCGGCGTTCACGTTCCTGGGCGGCCGGGTGTTCGACAGGCACGGCGCGTGGCCGCTCATACCGGCGGGCCTCGTGCTCGTGCTCGTCGGGCAGGCGGCGGCGTTCTTCTCGGCCGAGAGCATGATCGCCATCCTGATCGTCCTGTCGTCGGCGGCCGTGTACGCGGGCGCCGGGTTCGTGGTGGCGCCGTCCAAGACCGCGGCGCTCGGCACGCTGCCGCCCGCGACGTACTCCGCCGGCGCGTCCATCAACTCCACGGCCGCGCAGATCGCCTCGGCCATCGGCTCGTCGCTGTTCGTCGGCGTGCTGTCGGCCGACGTGCTCAGGGACACGGCGGCGGGCGCGGCGAAGGCGTCGGCGTACGCCGCGGCGTTCGAGCACACCCTCTCGATAGCCGTCGTCATCGCGGCGGCGGGGCTGCTCGTCGCGTTCTTCTACGCCCGCGCCATGCGCAAACCGGCCGGTAAGCAGCGGTGACAACTTCCGGTTGTCGAGAAAAACCGTGAAAAGCATCCGAAAGTTGGTTGAGGGAACCGCGGTTTCGGTGCATGCTGTAGGGAGAAGGCAAGCGAGAGGAGAATCCTATGAGCTTCCGAGACAACCTCCAGCATCTGCGCGGAACGCGCGATTTGAGCCAGGCGCAGCTTGCGACGCTGCTCGGCGTGAGCCGCCAGTCCGTGGCAAAATGGGAAGCCGAGAAAAGCTACCCCGAGATGGACAAGCTCATCAAGCTGTGCGACCTGTTCGAGTGCTCGCTCGACGACCTCGTACGGGGCGACTTAACCGGCTGCGCGACGGCGAGCGAGGCGATCGTGGAGGCCGAGCCAGCCTCCGCAGCCATGCCTGTCGATAAGGACGGCTACGACGAGCACATGCGCCGCCGTGCGTGGGATGTCGCTGCGAGCGTGGCGGTGATCGTCATGAGCTTCGGGGTGGCGATGTTCGTGACAGGCGGCGGTTACAACAGCACGACGGTTTCGGCGAACATCGTCGTCCACCTCGTAGGGATCGCGCTCGGCCTGTGCTTTTTCGTTCCGGCGTATCGCAGCCATGCGGCATTTCGCAAGGAGCACCCGGTGGTCGAGGACTGCTACACGCCGGAGGAGAAGGCGGAAGCGCGCCGTCGGAAGATGCGGGGCGTCGGCGGCGGTGTCGCGCTGCTCGTCTTGGGCATGTTCATGCCCGGCATGCTCCAATCGATTCAGATGTTCTCGTTCGTGCCGTTGGCGCTGTTCGCTTGCTTCGCCGCCGCGGCCGCTCTGCTCGTCCACTCCGTCATGATGGATCGCCGCGTCGACGTGTCCTTCTACAACGGCGCCCCCGATTTCACGATCCAATCCCTCCTTTGAGGGCGTCGTACTGACGCCTGATCTCGTTGCGCAGCTCGTCTTCGGCTTGAACGTGGGCGCCGCCGTCGGCCGGCCGCGAATTCGCCGTATCCGCTCGCAGTTGTGGGCAACCGCGCACAACTGCGTCCTTTTGCGCTTTCCGCTTGCAAACGCTTGGGGGCGTGGTATACTTCTGCAGTTTCTAAATACGCATGCTTGCGCGACCCGATCCGCTAGTGGCCAACTGAAAAAGGCTGCGGATCTCGGGGATGACCGCAAGCAGAGGACTAACGAATGGAGAGAGTCATGACGAAAGTCAGCATTACTTCGCTGCTCGATGCGGGCAGCCACTTCGGCCATCAGACGCGCCGTTGGAACCCCAAGATGAAGCCGTACATCTTCGGCAGCCGCGGGGACATCTACATCATCGACCTCAAGCAGACGCTCGTGGGCCTCGACCAGGCGTACACGTTCGTGTCCGAGCTGGCCAAGAAGGGCGGCACCGTGCTGTTCGTGGGCACGAAGAAGCAGGCCCAGGAGGCCGTCGCCGACGCTGCCAACAAGTGCGGCATGCCCTACGTGAACGCTCGCTGGCTCGGCGGCATGCTGACCAACTTCGTGACCATCCGCTCCCGCGTGAACCGCATGGAGGAGCTGGAGGCCATGGAGGCCGACGGCCGCATGGCCGTGCTGCCCAAGAAGGAGCAGATCCTGCTGCACAAGGAGCTGTCCAAGCTGCAGACGAACCTCAACGGCATCCGCAACATGAAGCGCACGCCCGACGCCGTGTTCGTGATCGACACGAACCGCGAGGCCATCGCCATCCATGAGTCCCGTCGTCTCGACATCCCCGTGGTGGGCACGCTCGATACGAACTGCGATCCGGACGACGTCGATTTCGGCATCCCCGCCAACGACGACGCCATCCGCTCGGTCCGCCTGCTGGCTGACTTCATCGCCGACGCCGTCATCGCCGGCGTGGGCGTGCCGGTGACCGCCGCCGACATGGGCGAGGTCGCCGTCGAGGCTACCGCCGTGGAGGCCCCTGCCGCCGAGGCCGCGCCCGCCGAGGCCGCTGCCCCTGCCGCCGAATAAGCTGATCTGCGCATCTACCGCACTGAACGCGCCGTCGCGCCCTTCCCGCGCTGCGGCGCTCGACACCCCGCCGCGTCCCAAGGCCGCGGCATCGTGAGAGAAAGGAACAACGTGGCTGCTGTTACCGCTTCCATGGTCAAGGAACTCCGTGAAATGACCGGCGCCGGCATGATGGAGTGCAAGAAGGCGCTCGTCGAAGCCGACGGCGACATGGACAAGGCCGTCGACGTGCTGCGCACGCGCGGTCTGGCCGCCGTGGCCAAGAAGGCCGGCCGTGCCACCAACGAAGGCACCGTCATGGCCATCGTCTCCGACGACGCCACGTCCGGCGCGGTCGTCGAGCTGAACTGCGAGACCGACTTCGTGGGCATGAACGACAAGTTCAAGGCCTACGCCGAGAAGATCGCCAAGGCCGCCCTGGCCGCCAAGCCTGCCGACCTCGACGCCCTCAAGGCCGCCGACGCCGAAGGCGAGACGGTGGAAGCCGTTGTCACCGACGCCATCCACACCCTGGGCGAGAACATCCAGCTCGCCCGCTTCGCGGTGGTGGAGGGCGGCGCCGTGTCGTCCTACATCCACGGCGGCGGCAAGATCGGCGTGCTCGTGCAGTTCGACGTCGAGGGCATCGACCCCGCGTTCGACGGCTTCAAGCAGTACGGCCGCGACGTGGCCATGCAGGTTGCCGCCGCCGCTCCGGTGGCCGCCACCCGCGAGGCCGTCGACCCGGCCGTCGTCGAGCACGAGAAGGCCATCTACATGGCTCAGGCCGCCGAGTCCGGCAAGCCCGAGGCCATCCAGGAGAAGATGGCCGTCGGCCGTCTGGAGAAGTTCTTCAAGGAGAGCACGCTGACCGAGCAGGCCTTCGTGAAGAACCCCGACCAGTCCGTGAACGACTACACGGCCGAGGTTGCGAAGAACCTGGGCGGCGAGATCAAGATCGTCGACTTCAAGCGCTTCGTGCTGGGAGAATAGTTTTGTTCCGGCGGCCTGACGGCCGTCGGAACCGCTCGACGCTGCGAAGCCCCCTCGCACCGATCCTCGGCTCTTTTCGCTTGTCTTCGCGTACCGAAGTACGCTCAGCCGCGAAACGAGCCGACTATCGGCACGAGGGGGCTTCTCGCTGTCTTGCTGCGCCAACCTGCGTTCTTCGTTTCGGTACCAGCAGCTATCGGCCCTTCTGCTTTCGTTGTGATGATGGTGGGCGCGCAGCCTCCCTGTTCTTATAATGGTGGGTACCGCGAAGGGCGCCTCGGACGGCGTCCGCCACCCAATGAAACCAACGCCCGGACCCTCGTCGTCGCGGGCGCGGAGGATGCTTCCATGGCTGAAGAGATCATCATCGTACAGGGCAACAACACGCTGGCCGGCGACGTCGCCGTGTCGGGCGCGAAGAACTCGGCGCTCAAGCTGATCGCCGCCGCGTTGCTGGGCCAGGGGGAAACGACCATCCATAACGTCCCGCTCATCTCGGATATCAGCATCATGTCCGACGTGCTGCGCTGTTTGGGCGCGCGGGTGGAGCGCGACGGCCATACGCTGACGGTGGACACCTCCGCCGTCGACAAGCACGAGACCCCCTACGAGCTGGTGTCGAAGATGCGTGCGAGCATCTCGGTGCTCGGCCCGCTCGTTGGCCGCTTCGGATGCGCCCGCGTGGCCATGCCGGGCGGCTGTCAGATCGGCGCTCGCAAGATCGACATGCATCTTGTCGGCCTCGAGGCTATCGGCGTGGAGTTCTCCATCGACCACGGCTTCCTTGAGGCCAGCACGCCCAACGGGCTGCACGGCGCGCACGTCGTACTCGACTTCCCCAGTGTGGGAGCAACCGAGAACCTGCTCATGGCCGCCGGGGCGGCCGAGGGCTCCACGGTCATAGAGAACGCCGCGCGCGAACCCGAGATCGTGGATCTTGCGAACATGCTCGTGTCCATGGGGACGCGCGTCACAGGCGCGGGCTCGGACATCATCGAGGTCGAGGGCGTGCCGCTTTCTTCGCTGCATCCTTGCGAGCACACGACGGTGGGCGACCGCATCGAGGCCGGCACCTTCCTGGCCGGAGGCGCGCTGACGGGCGGTCCCGTCACCGTGCACGGCATCGATCCGTCGTATCTGCGCGTTGCGCTCATGAAGCTCCGCGCCATGGGCTGCGACGTGGAGACGGGCGACGACTGGATCACCGTGGGCCGCACGCGCCCGCTGGCTCCCATCGACTTGCAGACGCTGCCGCATCCCGGGTTTCCCACCGACCTTCAGGCGCAGTTCATGCTGCTGGCCGCGTTCGCCGACGGCATGTCCGTCATCACCGAGAACGTGTTCGAGAACCGTTTCATGTTCGCCAGCGAGCTCATGCGCATGGGCGCGGACATCGCCATCGAGGACCATCACGCCCTCGTGCGCGGCGTGGACGTGCTGCAGGGCGCCGACGTGTCGTCCACCGATCTGCGCGCCGGGGCGGCTCTCGTGCTGGCCGGCATTGCGGGGGAGGGCGAGACTCGCGTGCACAACATCGGCCATATCGATCGCGGTTACGAGGACTACGTGGGCAAGCTGCGCGCTCTCGGCGCCGATGTCGTGCGCGCTGAAACCGAGCAAGCCCAGACGTCCCGGTAGCGAGCTCCCATGGTCAACAAACGCAAGCAGGGCCTGACGCAGGCTCGTGCGAAACTTACGTCGCATCGCATGAGGTCGGCAACGGTCGGCACCCATGTGCCGCGACGCTCGTCGCGTCATATGAACGGCGAGGCGGTGGGATTCTCCAGCCCGCGCAAAAGGAAGCGCGCGGCTCGCGGCATCGTGGAAACTATTCTGCCCGTCACATCGTCGGGCGAGAGCTCGTCGCAATACGCCCGTCGCGTCAGCCGTCGCGAATTCGCCCAGGACATCCAACGTAAGGCGCGCATCCGCCGCATCGTCGCGATCGCGGTCTGCCTGCTCGTGGCGGTTGCCGTCGCCGCCGCCGTCGGCGTGGCGACGTTCTTCGGGTCGCTCGATGCGAAGCTCGGGCTCAAGGATTCCGATGCAGCGTCGGCGCTCGTTGCTCCCAAGGCCGATGCGAAGGCGTTCTACACGGTGGTGTCGGCCGACCTCGATGCGCCGGGCTCGGCGAATGCGACGGACGGCCCCGACGCCATCGCGCTGGTGCGCGTCGACGAGGAGACCCGCGCCGTCACCGTCGTCTCGATTCCGCCTACGCTGCAGGTATCGCTGAAGGACGGCAAGAAGCACCCGCTGCGTGAGGCTTCGACGCAGGAGGGCGATGCCGCGCTCGTGTCGGCCGTGGCCGACTTCGCAGGGGTGAACGTGGCTCATTACGTGAAGACCGACGCCGAATCCATCGTGCGCCTCGTGGACGTCCTCGGCGGCGTCGAGGTGAACGTGGCCGAGGAGGTGGACGACCCGAACGCGGGCGATGCCTACCTGCCGGCGGGCGCCCAGACGCTCGACGGCGCGCAGGCGCTCACGTTTTTGCGCGCCAGCAACTTCTCGAACGGCCTCGAAGTCCAGGCGGCGAACCAGCGCGAGCTGCTCACGGCACTGTCGCTGCGCCTTCTGGGGGAAGGGCGGCTGAGCTTCCTCGCCACGCTCGACAACGTGGGAGGGTCGTTCCAGACCGACCTTTCGGCTGCGGCCGCGCTTTCCGTCGCCGATGCGCTTCGCGGTGTGGACTCTTCCTCGGTGTACGGGGCGCTTGTGCCCGGCTACGAGACCGCGCGCGATGGCGCGAGCTCGTATGCGGTGTCTTCCGATGCCTGGAAGAGCATGATGGAGCTCGTGGCGGCCGGTTCCGAGCCCGTGGTGGAGCAAACGGCGCCCCAGGTGGATCCGGGCAGCTTCACCATCACCGTACGCAACGGCTCGGGCGTGACGGGCGGAGCCGGCCAGATCGCCGACGCGCTGAAAGACCGCGGCTTCGACGTGACCGAGACGGGCAACACCGACACGTACGTTTACGACGAGACGCTCGTCGTGTACAACGACGACGCGTTCGAGGCGGCGGCGGAAACCGTGGTGGCATCGCTCGGCCTGGGCCGTACGGTGCCCGGGGCGGGTTTCTACACGTTCGATACCGACGTGTTGGTGGTTCTCGGCAAGGATTGGAAGCCCACATCGTAGACTGTGGTAGAATCGGCACCTGAAAGCAAGATGTTCAAGTTCAACGAAGGAGCTTTACCATGGTAGACAAGAACGATGTGGCGGCGGTGCTCGAGCTCATCCGCCCCAGCCTGCAGGCGGACGGCGGCGATGTGCGCCTCGTCGACGTGAACGAGGACGGCGTGGTGTCGGTGGAGCTGCAGGGTGCCTGCAAGGGCTGCCCCATGTCCCAGATGACGCTGGCCAACGGCGTGGAGCGCATCCTCAAGGAGCGCGTTCCCGGCGTGACGAAGGTCGTTCCGGCCGACCTGTAAACCGGATCGATTTCGAAGGCGAAGGAGGCGGATATGGCGCAGTGTTGGGAACGCCGCGGGTGCGACGAGGAGATGATGTCGCGCTGCCCGCACAACATCCCGGGCGAGCCGTGCCCTGCCGATTGCCGCTTCGCCGCATGCACGCGCTCGACGCACGAGGTGTGCCAGGATTTCAACAAGCTGCTGAATCCCGAGCGCGATTACGACGCGGCCGTCAAGGAGGTGTGTCGCTTCTGCGAGCACTTCCTGGAGCACGGCCCTGGCGTGGCCGAGCGCACTGGCGAAGTCACGAGGCAGGGCAATCCGAACCGGTTTCTGCTCTAGCAGGGCGAACCGGTTCGAAACGCGCGCATCCGCGAGGAGCGCGCGACAATCGCAGCGAGCAACCGCGGCCGTGCAGGACATCTGCGCGGCCGCGCGCTACCCCCATACCAGCAAAGAACCGACGAAAGGGAGACGATGGCAGAGCAGGCTCACGGCACGCTGAAGGTGAAGACCGGGTTCGCGGAGATGATGAAGGGCGGCGTCATCATGGACGTCGTGAACCCCGAGCAGGCGAAGATCGCCGAGGACGCGGGCGCGGTGGCCGTCATGGCTCTGGAGCGCGTTCCCGCCGACATCCGCGCGCACGGCGGCGTGGCCCGCATGAGCGACCCCACCATGATCGAGGGCATCGTGGAGGCCGTGTCCATCCCCGTCATGGCGAAGTGCCGTATCGGGCATTTCGTGGAGGCGCAGGTGCTGCAGAGCCTGGGCGTGGACTTCATCGACGAGAGCGAGGTACTCACCCCGGCCGACGACGAGTACCATGTGAACAAATGGGACTTCGACGTGCCGTTCGTGTGCGGCGCGCGCAACCTGGGCGAGGCTCTGCGCCGCATCGCCGAGGGCGCGGCCATGATCCGCACGAAGGGCGAGCCGGGCACGGGCAACGTGGTGGAGGCCGTGCGCCACATGCGCACCGTGACCACCGACATCGCCCGCATCAAGGGCCTGCGCGACGAGCAGCTGTTCACGGCTGCGAAGGACCTGCAGGCGCCCTACGAGCTGGTGAAGTGGGTGGCCGAGCACGGGTGCCTCCCCGTGGTGAACTTCTCGGCCGGCGGCATCGCCACGCCCGCCGACGCGGCGCTGATGATGCAGCTGGGCTGCGACGGCGTGTTCGTGGGCAGCGGCATCTTCAAGTCGGGCGATCCAGCCAAGCGCGCCCGGGCCATCGTGGAGGCCACGACGAACTACGACGACCCCGACACCATCGCCCGCGTCTCGCGCGATCTGGGCGAGGCCATGGTGGGCATCGAGATCTCGGACATTCCCGAGAACGAGCTCATGGCCGGCCGCGGCTGGTAAGGCGGGTTCCGG
>NZ_WWRX01000005.1:255912-262429 GCF_009875575.1 Eggerthella sp. BIOML-A4
CTTGCCAGCCGCCGGAACTGCTCGACGCTGCGGCGCACCGAGGTGCCCCGCCTTCGCGCGATGTCGAAGGTTTGCGTACCGAAGTACGCGGCGCCTCCGCCATCCCACGAATTCGGGGCGCCTCGGCGCCCCTCGCTGACTTACTACGCCAACCAGGGAGGTGTCAATGGAACCTGTGAGAAAGACGATCGGCGTCCTGGCCTTGCAGGGCGCCTTCCGGGAGCATCGGCGGATGCTGGAAGGCCTGGGGGCCGACACGCGCCTCGTGCGCTGGCCATCCGAGCTGGAAAGGCTGGACGGCCTGGTGATCCCGGGCGGCGAGTCCACGGCCATCGCGAAGCTTCTGGCCATCCACGGCATGTACGGGCCGTTGCGCGCCGCGCATGCGGCCGGCATGGCCGTGTTCGGCACGTGCGCCGGTGCTATACTCATGGCGCGCGACATCGAGGGGGCCCGCTCCGACCAGGAGCCGTTGGCGCTGATGGACGTGCGTATCCGCCGCAACGCCTATGGGCGGCAGATCGACTCGTTCGAGACGACGGTGCCGTGGGCGGGCATCGAGGGCGACCCGGTGAAGGGCGTGTTCATCCGCGCCCCGCGCTTCGCCGATCTCGGCGAGGGCGTGGAGGTGCTCAGCACGTCCGAGGACGGCGAGCCGCTGGCCGTCCGCGAAGGCCGCGCGCTGGCCGCGGCGTTCCATCCCGAGCTCACCGACGATTCCCGCGTGCATGCTTTCTTCCTGGAGCGCGTCGTCGGGTCGTGAGGAGCCTCTCCTGCGTTGCCGGGGCGTTTCCAATCGCGGGAGCGCGCTCGACGAGTTCTGCTACAATGAAGACGAAGGAAGGCGGGCGACGAAGCGAGAGGAGCGTGAACCTATGAGCAAAGGCGTGACCTGTCCTGCGTGCGGGGCGGTCGGTTTGGACGTGTGCCGTTATGAGTCCATGATGGTGGTGCGCGCCGATCTCGCGATGTTCACGCTGCGCTGCCCGCACTGCAAAGCCACCGTGTCCAGCATGCAGCCCATTCCGCCGCAGCTGTACGAGGAGGTGCGGTTCGCCGCCCTCGAAGTGGGCGCCGGCATGGGCCTTGAGTAGCGGTTCCGTCGGCATCGTGCCGGCGGAACTTTTTTCTATGCGGTTCGAACGACAACCGAATGCCCGTGCCGCGCGGGCTGCGAAGGAACGACATGCTCAACGACATCTACCAATCCATCGATCCCGTCCTGTTCGCGTTCGGCCCGTTCACCGTGCGCTGGTACGGCGTCGCCTACGTGCTGGGCTTCGTTTTCGCGGGCCTCGTCATCTGGCGCGTCGCGCGCCGCTGGCGCGTGCGCGTGGATGCGGATTCACTGCTGACCATCATGTTCTGCGTCATCATAGGCGTCATCGTGGGCGGACGGCTGGGTTACGTGCTGTTCTACGGCGAGGGGTACTATTTCCAGCATCCCGAGCAGATCCTCGCGTTCAACAAAGGCGGTATGAGCTTCCACGGCGGGCTTATAGGCGCGCTTTTGGCGGGCATCGCGGCTGCGAAGCTCACTCGTATCCCGTACCTCACGTTGGCCGACCTCGGCTGCATCGGCGCGCCGCTGGGCCTGCTGTTCGGCCGCTGCGCGAACTTCATCAACGGCGAGCTGTGGGGCGCGCCCACCGACGCCGCCTGGGGCGTGGTGTTCGGAGGCGCCGCGGGCACGATGCCGCGCCATCCGTCGCAGCTTTACGAGGCCTTTCTCGAGGGCGTCGTCATCTTCGCCGTGCTGTATCTGCTGTCGCGACGCATGCCGCCGCGTCCGCGCGGCACGTTTCTGGGCACGTTCCTCGTCATGTACGGATGCTTCCGCTTCCTCGTCGAGTTTGTGCGCGAGCCCGACGCGCAGCTGGGCTATCTATGGGGTGGCTGGCTTACCATGGGGCAGCTGTTATCGGTGCCGCTGATCCTCGTGGGCGCCGGCGTGCTGGTTTATGCGCTTGTCGTGAAAAAGCCCCAAAAAGGGCTTCCTGAAATGAAACAATCTGAGTAACATATAAGGGAATCGAACGCACGGCTCCTCGAGGCTTCGACTCGCTAAGCCGTGCGATTGGTTACGGTTCGGCGGCAACCTTGCCTGCGGTAACGGTTTGCTTGCCGGGCGAAGCTAAACTGGCAACAGATCATATTGGCTGCAAGTTTTATCAGACGACGAAGGGGGACTTCCCATGGATCTCAAGTTCTACAAGTGCATGCACTGCGGCAACATCGCCATCAAGCCGTTCGACGCGGGCGTGCCGCTGGTGTGCTGTGGCGAGAAGATGACCGAGCTCACTGCCAATACCACCGATGCCGCGGTCGAGAAGCACGTGCCCGTGGTGCGCGTCGACGGCTCGAACGTGCACGTCGAGGTGGGCAGCACGCTGCATCCCATGACTCCGGAGCACTACATCACGTTCATCTGCCTGGTCACGAAGAACGGCTACCAGATCGTCGAGCTGACGCCGGAGGATGCTCCCGTCGCCGACTTCGCCATTGCCGAAGGCGATGAGGCTCTCAAGGTGTACGAGTACTGCAACCTGCACGGCCTTTGGGTCGCTGAGGTGTAGACGGCCCTGCGTTTCGCGCATGACGCGCCCGTCCCGCTTCGCGGGGCGGGCGTTTTCGTTTGCGTTGCGGTCGGCGCGCGTGTTACCGCTGCGGATGTTTCACGTGAAACATTTGTGCTGAATGGGCGTTTAGGCACTCGTTCGGTCGCGTTTGGCGTTTTGCCCGCGCGGCGCGGCTGCGCGGGGTTCGCACCATGCGTCGCGCTTGCCGCCCGAGCGGCCCATCCCCGCATCCGTCTCGCCCGCGCGCCATGGCCTCCGAGCTTCCGACGGCTCCTCGGATGGCGAAAAAGCATCGAATTCGGAAGTCCCCGACGGGGCTGCGGGTTCGTCGGGAGGCCTCCTCCTGTATCGCTCCTGTTCGCGGGCGTCTCTTCTTTCGCCGCCGCGCGCAGGGTCTCATCGGGGCGCTCGATTTCTTCCGAATTCGATGCTTTTTCGCCATCAGGGGAGCCTCCGTGCGTCTGCAAGCTGCTTGGGAGGTCGTCCGACGGGGCGTGCGATCCCTGGGGCGAGACGTTTCTCGGGAGGTCATGCGCCAGGCGTGCGGTCGGGACGTCTGCTCGGAAGGGAAGAGCATGCATGCCGCCATCCTGAGTTAGCGGATCTCCGTTCGCCATCCTGGGCGCGCGCAAGCGAGTCGAAGGATCTCGCGCAGCGCGCGAGGATCCGAAGGCGGCTTCGAAGCCCGTTGCCGCTCGGAGACGCCGCGCTTGTGTGCAGACTCGTCGGATTGGGGTGGCGCGACGGGGGCTCGCGGGGATTTCACGGTATGATGGATCCCATGGAACGGGCGCGATCGAGGAGGAGCATGGCAAGACGCACGAAGATCGTTTGCACGCTGGGACCTGCCGTCGACGACGAGACCGCCCTGCGCGGGCTGCTGTCCGCAGGCATGGACGTGGCGCGTTTCAACTTCTCGCACGGCTCGCACGACGAACACCGGGCGCGCATGGATCTGCTGAAACGCGTGCGTCGCGACCTCGGCTCGCCGTGCGCCATCCTGCTGGATACTCGCGGCCCCGAGATCCGCACGGGCTCGCTTGCGGGCGGACGTCCCGTGGAGCTGCGGGAGGGCGGTTCCCTCGTGCTCACCGAGCGCGTGGTGGACGGCACGGCGCAGCTGGTCTCGCAAACCTGCGCGGGGTTGGCGCGCGTCGTCGGGCCCGGCCAGCCCATCCTGCTGGACGACGGGCTCATCGAGCTTCGGGTGGAGGCGGTCGAAGGCTCGGACATCCGCTGCACGGTGCGCAACAGCGGGCTGTTGGGCGAGCGCAAGTCCGTCAACATCCCCGGCGCCAGCGTGCCGCTGCCCGTGATGACCGACCAGGATCGGGCCGACCTCGTCTTCGGCATCGATCAGGATGTCGACTTCGTAGCGGCCTCGTTCGTGCGCAACGCCGAGGGCGTGCGCGAGTTGCGGCGTTTCCTCGACGAGCACGGCGGCGAGGGCGTGTGCTTGATCGCGAAGATCGAATGCGCCGAGGCGGTGGAGAACTTCGAGGACATCATCGAAGCGGCCGACGGCGTGATGGTGGCGCGTGGCGACTTGGGCGTGGAGGTGCCGGCTCACAAGGTGCCGCACATCCAGAAGGAGATCATCCGCGCGTCGAACCGCGCGTCGAAGCCGGTGATCACGGCAACCCAGATGCTGGACTCTATGATACGCAACCCGCGTCCTACGCGCGCCGAGGTGGGCGACGTGGCGAACGCCATCTACGACGGCACCGATGCCGTGATGCTGTCGGGCGAGACGGCCGGCGGGCGCTACCCGGTGGAGGCCGTGCGCATGATGGCGCGCATCGCCGAGTCGAGCGAGCCCTACTTGTTCGACGAGCGCGCGCCCGACCGCAGCCGCGACAAGGCGCGCGTGGCGCTGGCCGTAGGGCTGGCCGCCGTGCAGACGGCCGAGAACGTGGGCGCCGCTTGCATCGTCGCGCCTACGATGTCCGGTCGCACGGCGCGACTCGTGTCGAACCTGCGCCCGCGCGTGCCCATCCTCGCGGTCACGCCGTTTCCGCGCGTCATGCGCCAGCAGCAGCTCAACTGGGGCGTGACGCCCATGCTCGGCGATGTGCAGGGCGACATGCGCCACGTCGTCGAGCAGGCGCACGACGCCGTGCTGGAGAACGGGCTCGTGCGACCGGGCGACCTCGCGGTGTTCACGGCGGGCGATCCCTCCACGAGTCCCACCATCGGCGAGCCGGGCGACGGCGCGGCGGCCGCCACCAACGTGATGTACGTCGTGCAGATACGTCCCGGCGAAGGCGACGGCGGGCTATAGGCCGCGGCGGACGGTGCCGGCCGTATGCGGCAGATAACGGACGATAGGCTTCGGATAAGGAGTTGACCATGGGTTTCTTCGACAATGCGCAGGAAGTGCTCGACCGCGGCGTGTCGGCGGCGAAGGGCGCCGTCTCGGGCGTGGCGGTGGAGCAGCAGGCGTTCGTGAAAGGGTTCGCGCGCCTGTGCAGCGAGGGCTCGAGCCAGGGATGGCATGAGAGCAACGGCGGCAACGCGTCGTACCGGCTTGCGCCGGAGGACGTGGCATCCAGCCGCTCGTTCTTCTACGACAATCCCAGCTCGTGGGTGCCGCTAGGCGTGCAGGCCGCCAACCTGGGCGGCGAGTTCTTCCTGGTGACGGCCGCGGGAGCGCACATGCGCAACGTGGCGCTGGACCCCGACACGGGCGCGGGCATCGTGGAGGTCAACGCCGCGGGCGACGCGTGGCGCATCGTGTGGGGCTTCAAGAACGGCGGCGTGCCCACGAGCGAGTTCCCCAGCTACGCAGCCATCCAGTCGGTACGCAAGGAGGCGACCGGCGGCACGGGCCGGGTGCTGTACCACGCCCATCCCGCAAACGTGGTGGCGCTGACCAACGTGCTGCCGCTCGATGCGCGCACGTTCACCCGTGCGCTGTGGAAGATGCTGATGGAGGCCATGATCGCGTTTCCGAAGGGCATCGGAGTAGTGCCGTGGATGGTGCCGGGCGGCCCTGAGATCGCCAGCGCCACGGCCGACGCCATGCGCGTCTACGACGCATGCGTTTGGGCTCACCACGGCCTGTTCTGCGCTGGGAACGACTTCGACTCGACGTTCGGGCTGGCGCAGACCATCGACAAGGCCGCGACCGTCTACGCGCAGACGCGCGCGATGAACGGCGGCAGCGACCGGTTCGCCAGCGCCATTCCCGACGAGGGCCTGCGCGGCATCGCCGAGGCGTATCATCTTCCGGTGAACGAGGCGTTCCTCGCTTAGGTTGGGAATTTCCGGAGAAAACGCGTGCGTTGCGGCGTCGACTGTGCTATAGTGCAAAGGCTTGTCTTCGCCTTGGTCGGAAACCAAGGCCCGTAAAGGAGAACCATAATGAAACAGGGTATTCATCCGGAGTACGTGGACTGCACGGTCAAGTGCAGCTGCGGCAACACGTTCCAGACCCGTTCGACGAAGCCTGAGCTGAAGATCGACATCTGCAATGTGTGCCATCCGTTCTACACCGGCCAGCAGCGCTTCGTCGACACCGGCGGACGCGTCCAGCGCTTCGCCGACAAGTTCGGTGCCGCGAAGGAGACCGTGGCCGAGCGCGAGGCCGCCAAGAAGGCCGCGCGTGCCGCCGCTATCGCCGAGGCCGAGGCCAAGAAGAAGGCCGAGCGCGAGGCGAAGGCCGCCGAGAAGGCCAAGCGCGCCGAGGAGTTCGCCAAGAAGTCCGAGGCCGAGGCTAAGAAGGCCGCCGAGGCTGAGGCTGCCGCCGAGACCGCTCCCGAGGCTACGGCCGAGGAAGCCGCCGCGGTGGACGCCCTCGTCGAAGAGGCTCCTGCCGCCGAATAGCGCTTCTGCAGCAAGCACAGCGAACGGCCCGGTCGATGACCGGGCCGTTCGTGCGTCCAGGGACGATCCGCGCGCGTTGTCGCCCGAAAGCCGTGGTTTTCGCCCTCGAAGCG
>NZ_WWRX01000005.1:262447-292811 GCF_009875575.1 Eggerthella sp. BIOML-A4
ACAACGGCATCGGTGGGGCCGCTTCAGGCGCGCCCTAGCCTTGATCGACGAACTCCTCGCCGCGCAGCAACTCCACGTCCAAAAGGTCGCCTTCGGCCCATCCCGCTTCGCCGAGGGGCGAGACGCGTTGGGCGTTCGACGTCATGCACGCGGCCAGCTCCCCGGCTTTGAAATCGAGGAAGTGCGCCGCGTAGCCCTCGTCGTCGCGCGTCACGTGTACGCGGGCTATGTTCGCCATCTTGGGGATGCTCGTCTTCGCGGCATCCGCCCGCGCCTGCACGACGGGGCGGCGGCGCAGCGGAATTCCCAGGATGCGCGCCGTGATCGCTTGCAGGCACCATTCGGAGCCGAAGTAGGCGGCCATGGTGGGGCCGGGCAGATCGACGACCGGTTTGCCGTCGGCTACGGCCAGCATGAGCGGCCGTCCCGGCACGGCGGCGATGTAATGGTGCACCACCTGCCCGCGGCGTTCGACCAGCTTCACGTTGAAATCCTCCTCGCCGAGGGCCGATCCCCCGTTGACCACCACGACGTCGGCGGTGGCGAGCGCCGCCTCGAAGGCGCGTTCGAGCTCGACGGGATCGTCGTGCACGAGGGGGAACACCACGGGTTCGGCACCGTACTCGATGAGGAGGTGCTTGCACATGAGGCTGTTCGTGTCCACGTTTTGACCTCGTCGGGGCTTGATGCCTGCGGGTACGAGCTCGCTGCCCGTGGGAATGAACGCCACGCGCGGTTTGACGCGCACGGGCACCATCGTGGCGCCGCCCATGGCGAGAGCGGCCAGGTCGGTGGGTCGGATAATGCTGCCGGCGCTCATGAGCGGCTCGCCCGCGCGCAGCGTGGAGCCGGCGGGCCGCACGCCCGAACCGGGCTCGACGGTCACGTCGTCGTCGAACGTTACCGATCCGTCCTCCCGAACGACCGCCTTCTCGATCATCACCACGGCGTCGAACGCGTCGGGGAAGTCGTCTCCGGTGTCGGCGCGCACGTAATCCACGCCGGGCTTCCAGCTGCTCGTGTCGGGCATGCCGTTCGCGAACGCTGCCGACTTCACCGCGATACCGTCGAACGACGAGGCGCGCACCACCGGCAGCGTGTTCGTCGACGCCAGGTCGCAGGCGAGCACGCGTCCCACCGCGTCGTCGAGCGCCACGTACTCGACGCTCCTCGCCGGCTCCCATGCTGCGAAGAAGTCGGCCAGCGCCTCTTCGCGCGACGGGAAACCGTCCATGATCTTCTCTCCCATATGCATCTCCTCGTACCGTTTTTCGTTGATCATAGCAGGAAAGCCCGGCGCGCGCCGGGCTTTCCGTGGACGTGCGATCGATGCGGTGCCCTATGCCTTGGGCTGCGCGTTCGCGGCGATCTCGTTGAACTCGGACTCGCTCAGGTCGTAGCCGTAGAACGTCTTGAAGTAGCCTGCGACCGTCTTGTACAGGTCGTTGTCGTACTGCTCGGGGTACAGCAGGCGCGGCAGCCACTGCATGCCCAGCACCTGGTTCACCGTCGGCGGGCTGTTCAGCCAGTTCCACGGCGTGCCGGGCACCTTGTAATAGGAGCCGTTCTTGACGGCGGACAGGTCGGCGAAGGCCGCATCGGAGCCCACCGTGTCGTAGATGCTGTCCGGGCCGAACAGGATGACCGCAGGATCCCAGATAGCCAGCTGTTCCATGCCGATCTCGACGCCGGCGCTGCTGCCGGACACCTTGCCCAGGTCAGCGACGTTGTCGGCCACGAGGTCGATCACCTGGCCCTGGTAGGAGTTCTTCGCGATGGTGTTCGTCCCCTTGTCGCCGAGCAGGTACGCCACCTTCGCGCGGTCGCCCTCGGGAATCTTGCTCATGACGGATACGGTCTCGTCGTAGGCGGCCTTGCAGTAGTCGGACAGCTCCTTGCCGCGATCCTCCATGCCCAACAGCTCGCCGAGCTTCTCGTAGGCTGCGCCGTAGTCCTCCATCTTCGTCTCGATGACCACCACGGGGATGCCCAGCTGCTGCTGCATCGTGTCGAGGTCCTCTTTCATGCCGTCTTTGATCTCGCCGGTGTCGATGAGGATCTGCGCACCGGATGCGGCGACGGCCTCCTTGTTGAGGTCGCCTTTCGCTCCGAACGCGGCTCCTGTCACGGGCAGGTTGGCGTAGTCGCCTCCCAGGTACTTCGCCTGGTCGGCCGTGAGCTCCGTCGAGATCGTCACCAGCTTGTCCGGTGCCATCGTAAGCAGGACCTGCGTGGCGGTGTGGCCCGCCGGCGCGATGCGGTCGATCTTCGCGGGCACTTCCACCGTGCGTCCGGCCGAGTCGGTGAACGTGCGCGTCTCGTTCTGCGTCGCCTGATCGGTTTGCGCGGCGCCGTCGGCGCTCTCGGGTGCGTTCTGCGACGGAGCCTGCGAGCATCCGTTCAGCGCGAACGCCAGTCCCAGACATAGCGCGCCTACGACCAGCAGACGTTTCGCCCAGGGCATGCTCCTTGCGGTAATCCCTCCCATAGAATCTTCCTTTCTTCGACTTCGTTGCCTTGCGTTTATCGCTCTATCTCGCGTACGGGCACGCACACGCGCACCTTGTCGCCGTATAGGGAATTGACCTCCACGTCCACGTCGTAGATGGTGCTGACCAGCTCTTTGGTAATGACGTCTTTGGGGCTTCCGAAGGCGTGCACGCGTCCGTCGTTGATGACGAGCGTTTGGTCGGCGTAAAGAAACGCCTGATCGGGCTGGTGCGTCGATTGGACTATGCTCATGCCTTCGCGCGCGAGCTGGCGCACGGTGGACAGTACGCGCACGGTGTTGCCGTAATCGAGCGCGCTCGTAGGCTCGTCCATGATGATGGTGCGGGCGTTCTGCGCGATGGCGCGCGCGATGAGGACCAGCTGGCGCTCTCCGCCCGATATCTGCGTGTAGGAGCGATGACCCAGATGGGCGATGCCCACGCGCTCGAGCGCATCCCACGCCCGGTCGACGTGCATGCGCTTCGGCGTGGAGAACAAACCTATCCCGCCGCCCGCGCTCATCAGCACCACGTCGAGCACGTCGTAGGCGTAAGTGGACGAATGCGATTGAGGGATGTAGGCGACCTCGCTCGCGCGCTCGCGGATGGAGATCGAGCGCAGGTCCTTCCCGTTCACGCGGATGCTGCCCGTCCAGCCGTTGTTGAGGCACAGGATGCATCGGAACAGGGTCGATTTGCCTACGCCGTTGGGCCCCAGCACGTTCACCAGCGTGTTGTCGGGGATGCGGAAGCTCAGGTCGCGCAGCACATGGTGGCTGCCGTACGAGAAGCTGAGGTGTTCGACATCGATGCTCATAGCCCCTGCTTCCTCCTCGTGATGAGGTACAGGAAGAACGGCGCTCCCACGAACGCGGTCAGGATGCCGATGGGTATCTCGGAGCTGGCCACGAGGCGCGCCACGTCGTCGACGATGAGCAGGAAGCTGGCGCCCATGAGCATGCTGGCGGGCAGCAGCTTGCGGTAGTCGCAGCCGACGATCATGCGCGCGAAGTGGGGGATGACGAGGCCTACCCAGCCGATCATGCCCGAGATTGACACGCTGGCGGCGGTGACGAGGGTGGCGGCCAAGATGACGATGAGCCGCACGCGACGGGCGTTCACGCCCATGGTGGAGGCTTCGTCGTCGCCCATGGTGAGCACGTTGATGCGCCAGCGCAAGGCGAACAGCGCCGCGAGACCGATTGCGATGGGAGGCAGCGCGAAAGCCATGTCGCTCCATTTGGCGCCGGTCAGACTGCCCATGAGCCAGTAGGTGATGGCGGCCAGCTGGTCGGTAGGGTCGGCGATGAGCTTGGTGAACGACACGCCCGCCTGGAACAGCGAGCTGACCATGACGCCGGCCAGCACCACGATGAGCAGATGGTTGCCCTTGGCGCGCGTGCCGACGGCCAGCACCAGCAGCACGGCGGCGATGGAGCAGGCGAACGCGAACAGCGAGATGCCGAGCGAGCCGAGTCCCAGCAGGATGGCCACTGCGGCGCCGAACGCCGCGCCCTGCGAAGCTCCGAGGATATCGGGGGAGACGAGCGGGTTCTGGAACGTGCCCTGGTAGGCGGCGCCGGCAGTAGCCAGGCTGCAGCCCACCATGAGCGCGAGCGCGATGCGCGGCAGACGCACCTGGAAGAACAGCGTCTCTTGCTGGGAGGTCCAGAACGGGTCGATGGGGAGCGCCAGGTTGGCCAGCATGCCGACAGCCTCGATCGGGGTGATGGGGTAGCGGCCCAGCATGAGCGAGGCCAGCGTGCTCGCCAGGACGAGCGCGCCGAGCGCGACTAGGATGAGCGTGCCATGCCGCGCGCTTCGGCGGGAAGCGCATTGAGCCGCCGCCTTATCGTCGCGCGGCCGAGGGGCCGGCCCCTCGGTGCTTCCGGCGCTCATAGCGCCGGAAGCACCTTCCCCATCCTCCAGCATGTCTTCAACAGCTTCTATTGCCCTCGTCCTTTAACATTCGTAAATGAGAATAATATTTAAATCAATATATACTAAAACGCAATTATTATCAATTGAGCATAATATAAAGACGGTATGAGGAGGGAAGGGGCGCTTGGCGAGTCGCGGCGCGAGGCGGGAAGGGCGCTTGAAGCTTGCGAGGGGCGGGCGATAGCCTGGCGCGCGGGCGGGGCGCATGCCGGTTCCGGTGGGTCGCACGGCGGGTCGACCGGAGAATGCGGGCGCGCGTCGACGCGGGCGGTAACGCTCTCGTACAGATGTTTCACGTGAAACATCTGTACGGTTTGCGAGCGGGGGTAGGAGGGGCTAGGCTCGGTCGCGTTCGATCATGGTCATCTGCAAAGCCTCGCCGAAGAACTGGCCGGCACCGTTCTTGATTGCGAAACGGGTCTTCTCCGGATCGGCCACCACGCTGCCGGCGAGCGCGTCGGCTCCCTGCTCGAACAGGACCGACGACATGACCACGCTCGGGCCTACAAGCACGGTGGTCGCATTGCGCGCGAGCTCGAGCAGGCGCGGCGCGGTCTTGTTGATGATGGTGACGCCGGTTATGAAAGCGAAGTCGGTATCGGGCAGCACGTACTCGCACGCGGGGTCGGGCGTGTCGAGTTCCTGCGAGCAGTTGCGTTCGAGCACGGTGAGGTTCGCGTACTCGGCGATGCGGTCGACGTGCGGGAAGTGCCCGACCACCGTGACGTTCTTGCGCTCGGACGCTTCGATACGCGGGCGGTACAGCTCGAAAGCGTCCATCTTGCGGACGGTGCCGTCGGGCAGTTCGATGGGTTCGTCGTAGGTTGCTCCCAACGGGTCGAGCAGCTCCTTGCGCGCGTAGTAGGCGTTGAGCGCCGCCACTCCCAGCGTGGCTTCCTCGAAGCACCACGACTTCGCCAGCTCCGCCATCTCGCGCAGCCCCGTGCCGCGCAGATCCTGCTTGCACGCGCGCCGGGCTCCGCCTTTGCAGGTGAAGCTCACGCCCATGCCGCAATCGGCCTCGACGTAGGACCAGTGCGTTCCCAGGCAATAATCGCGTACGGCGATATCTTCCGGAATGCCCTCGATCAGGCGGTTGTAGAGCTTCCACGGCGTTGCGTCGTCGCGCGTGTCGGGGCGGCGGACGGCTTCGTTCTCGGAGCGTTTCATGGCAGCCTTCTCTCCTCGAGGCGGCGTGTTCCGTCGCGCCGCCATTCTTCAATATGCGGTAGAGTATAATATACGTTCAAGAATAAACAACCGGGAAGGGGCTGGCGCTGCGATGCTGTTCTTGTTGACGGGCGACGTGCAGATCGGCAAGACGCGCTGGCTTGAGCGCCTTGCCGCCGAGCTGTCGGGTGACGGCGTGCAGGTTGCGGGCGTGCTGGCACCTGGCGTGTGGCGCGTGCGGGAGCCGCACGAGGTTCCGGGCGAACGGGGGCTGGCTGGCGAGGGTCGCTTCGAGAAGCTCGGCATCGACAACGTGCTGCTGCCCGGCGGCGAGCGCGTGCCGTTCGCGCGGCGGCGAGACCTGGCGCTGGCCGAGGGATCGTTCGATCCGACAAGCCAGAGCGCCTCCGCCCAGCTGGCCTGGGAGATCGCGGACGAGGCTATCGCGCGGGTGAACGCGCACTTCGATCGCATCGCGGCCGAGCTGGCTGCGGTTCCCGCGGGAGCGCCGGCTTTGCCGGGAGAAGCGGGCTCCGGGGGCTACGCGCCCCTCCCCGTCGATCCGGCGGCGGGAATGTTTCACGTGAAACATTCGTTCGCGCAAACATATGTTTCACGTGAAACATCTGGAGCGGAGGCGGGCGAGACCCCGGCCGATCCAAGTACGGGAGGTTCGCGCATCGTCGTTCCGGCGGACGAACTCGACGCTGAGGGCTCCGTTACCGTCGGTGCGGAGGGCGGTTTGCTCGTGGTCGACGAGCTGGGGCGGCTCGAACTCATGCGCGACGGCGGGCTCGTTTCTGCGGTGGCGCTTCTGGAGCGCGGGCCCTCGGCGCGGTTCCCCCATGCGCTCGTTGTGGTGCGTGATTGGCTGTGCTCGAGGGCGGAGGAGCGCTTCGCCGGCGTCTGGGATGGGTCGCTCATGCTTTCGCCGGGCGACGACGCGCGCGGTCTCGTGCGGGCTTCGTTCGGCCTTTCCGGCTGAGATCCGTGCTCGTTGTCGTCCGAAAAACACGCTTCGTCCTGCGATTCCGTGTTTTCGGGCGACAATGCGCCGCTCGCTTGTTGGCGTTCGGCTACTGTGCGTCCGGTGCGTTCGACCATGCGGCCAATTCGACCCTTGCTTTCCTTAATGAGAATGATTATCATTAAAATGGAAGAAAACGAGAAGAGGGAAAGGTGTCCGCATGATCGATCAGACCGCGTTCTTCAGCTTGAGCTACGGGCTCTACATCGTCGGCGCGACGGACGGCGAACGTCGCGCCGCCTGCGTCGCTAACACGTTCCAGCAGGTCACGTCGTCGCCGTTGCAAGTAAGCGTGGCGCTGAACAAGGAGAACGCCACCACGGACGTCATTCTCGACTCCGGCCGCTTCACCGTTTCGTGCCTGGCGCAGGACGCCACGATGGAGCTCATCGGCACGTTCGGCTTCCATTGCAGCACCGACCTGGACAAGTTCGCCTCTTGCGAGACGGGCGTCGACGCGGCGGGCGTGCCGTTCGTGGCCGAGCAGTGCGTGGCGCGCTTCTCGGTGCGCGTTGTGCAGGCGGTGAACCTGGGCACGCACATCCTCTACATCGGCGAGGTGGAGGAAGCCGAGAAGCTGTGTGCGGGCGATCCGATGACGTACGCCTACTACCACCTGGTCAAGGGCGGCAAGACGCCGCCGAAGGCATCGAGCTACCTGCCCGACGCGCCCGATGCGGCGCCGGCAGCCGCGGCAGCGGCCGGCGAGGGCGATGCGGAGGCTCCGAAGCCCAAGTACGCCTGGCGCTGCAAGGTGTGCGGCCACATCGAATACGGCGACGAGCTGCCCGATGACTTCACCTGCCCCGTGTGCAGCGTGGGTCCCGACATGTTCGAGCGCATCGAGCTGTAAGGCGCGCGAACAGCATAAAAGGGCGGTATAAAGGGGACCGCCTCTTTCTATGCCACCTTTCTGTGTCGGAGCGGGTCCCGAACGGCGATCGGCCGTTCGGGACGCGCTCTACTTGTTCCAAGCGATGAACGCCCAGGTGACCGTTCGGGGCTCGCGCAGGCGCAGGGACTTCTCCGGAAGCCCCTTCTTGTCGGGCTGCCCGGCGCGCTCGTTCGGCACGAGGTTCTCTTCCAGCCAGCAGCGCAGGCGACCGAACGCCTCCGCGCGCTCTTCGGCTCCGACGGTCGCGCCCACGGCATCGTCCGCCATGCGCGCGAACGCGTCGTAGGCATCGTCGAGCGAGTCGAACGTGTCGGTGCGCTCGCTGTCGATGTAGGAAACCTCGGGGCGCAGTCCCTCGTTCGCCAGGATGTTGAACGCATAGAGGTAGTCGCGGCCGAGCACGCTGGAAAGGCCCATGGCGTTGAGGATGCGCTCGTCGGTGCGCGGCGACGAGCCGGTGGCCAGCGTGACGCATACGCGGCGGCGCGCCACGTCGGTGAGGCGCAGCAGCGAATCGCGCAGATCGGCGGTCGCGACGGAGCGCGAGGCGAGCGCCACATCTACCATGCCCGGGCGCACGCCGAGGCTGGGCCAATCGTCGGCCCAGCTCATCTGCTTGGGGAACACCGTGCGCACGCCCTCGCGGTCGAGCGCTTCCTGCAGCTGGCCGAGCATGCCCTGCGAGAAATCGGCGGCCACCACCTTGTGGCCCCGTTTGCCCAACGGCACCGACAGCGCGCCTGTGCCGCAGCCCATGTCGAACACCGTCTCGCCCTCGCGGATGCCGGCTAGCTCGAGGAACCGCTCGACGTAAGGGTTCGGCGCGTCCTTCGTGGTGAACGTGGCCGACCGCTTGTCCCAGTAGCTCGCGTCGTCGAAGCGGCGTCGTGCCTGCTGGAGCCGCTTCCACTCCTCGTTCCAATCGCGGGCGGTCAGCGGGTTGACAAAGGACTCGGACGTGTTGTTTTCGGGCATGGCGCGCCTCTCGCTTTGATGGTTGCGGGCTTTTAGGTACTATACTAGCGAAATGAAACGCCTCTGTGCGCGCGATCCGCCGAATTTATCCCGAAACGAGGAGCATTCATCTTATGCAAGTCGAACTGCTGTACCACACGCCCGACCCCGAGCGCGCGATCGCCACGGCGGCGCGCCTGTGCTACGCGCCCGTCGGCGCGGCCGAGCTGATGGAGACCATGCCGGAGGAGCGCGTGAAAAGCGTGCTGTCCACCATCATGAGCGCGGGCCATACGTCCACGCTCGAGCACGCCAGCTACACGTTCGCGGTGGACGGCGTCTCGCGTGCCCTTACGCACCAGCTGGTGCGCCACCGCATCGCCAGCTTCAACCAGCAGAGCCAGCGCTACGTGAAGTTCACCGACGGCCTGGCCACGGTGAAGCCTGAAAGCGTTGCCGCGAACGAGGAGACGAACGCGGTGTTCGACGAGGCCATCGTGGCCGCCATCGAAGCGTACGAGAAGCTGCTGGCCGCGGGCGTTCCCGCCGAGGACGCGCGCTACCTGCTGCCGAACGCGGCCGAGACGAAGATCGTCATCACGATGAACGTGCGCGAGCTGCTGCACTTCTTCAGCTTGCGCTGCTGCAACCGCGCGCAGTGGGAGATCCGCGAGATGGCGCACCGCATGCTGGAGTTGGCGAGACCCACGGCGCCGTTCATCTTCATGGACGCCGGCGCGCCCTGCATCCGCGGCAACTGCCCCGAAGGCAAGATGACCTGCGGGAACCCGTACCCGCGCGTGAAAAGGGCCTAGCATGGCCGAGCAGAAGAGCGACCTGTCGCGGGCGTTCTCCGAGGACGGTGCGCTGAAGACGCACGTAGGCGGCCAGGCGCTCATCGAGGGCATCATGATGCGCGGCAAGTACAACTGGTCGGTGGCCGTGCGGGAGCCCGGCGGCGGCATCTACGTGGAAGAGCATGACCTGGCCTCGGGGCGCAAGAAGAACGGTTGGATGTACTGGCCGCTCGTGCGCGGATGCCGGGCTATGCTGGAGTCGCTCGTGCTGGGCTACAAGGCGCTCGAGATCGCGGCGCTGCATGCGTTCGCGGAAGAGGGGGAAGACGAACCTGCGGCGGCCGAGGGGGGCGACGATGCCCGGTCGCTCGGCAGTCCTGACTCGCACGGACAGTCCGCTGGACTGTCCGGCTCGTGCGGAACTCGCTTGGTGGGCAACGACGCCCCCCTCGGCGACGATGCCGTGATCCCCGCCGACCCCGACGCTGACGGCGGCGAAGATGCGCGCCTCGAACCCGTTCTCGCTGGAGAAGGGGAGGAGGAGAGGGCTTTCTCCTGGAAGGAGGATTTCGGGCGGCCGGATACGATGATCGATGCGTTGGGGGCGCAGCGTTCCCTCGAGGTGGTTTCCGAGCCGGAATCCTCTCCCGAGTCCCAGTCTCAGCCCGAACCCGCCAAGAAGTCCTTCATGGACGAGGAGGTGGAGTTCGGCAAGAAAGAGATGGCCGTGTCGATGGTGCTGGGCCTCGTGCTGGGCGTGGTGCTGTTCATCGTGGCGCCGGCGTTCATCACGAACCTCATCGTGGGCGAGTACGACCAGAACACCGTGCTGTGGAACATCGTGGACGGCCTGCTTCGCGTGGGCGTGTTCGTGTTCTACCTGTGGCTGATCGGGCGCATGCAGGAGATCAAGCGCATGTTCGGCTACCACGGCGCCGAGCACAAGACCATCCACTGCTACGAGCACGGCCTGCCGCTCACGCCCGAGAACGCGCGCAGCTTCCCGCGCCTGCACGTGCGCTGCGGCACGGCGTTCCTCATCATGGTCATGGTCATCGCCATCTTCGTGTACACGGTGACGCCCATCAACGGGCTCATCGAGCTGTGGGGCGTGCCGGACGGCGCGCCGAAGCTGGCGCTGGTCATCCTCGTGCGCATCCTGCTGATGCCCGTCATCGCCGGCATCTCCTATGAGATCACGGTGAAGTGGGCGGGCAGCAACCCCGACAACCCGCTGGTGAAGGTGGTGCTGTGGCCCGGCATGCAGATGCAGTACCTCACCACGAACGAGCCCGACGACGGCCAGATCGAGTGCGCCATCGCCGCCATGCAGAAGGTGCTCGAGCGCGAGGAGGCCGAAGAGGCTGGCGAGAAGGCAGCAGCCGGCGCGCCCGATAACGCCGACGAGCCGGCGACGGCGACCGCGTAGAGCGCTCGATCGGGGGTGCGGGCGGAAAACGCTTGCCCCCCCCCTCGCTGTTATACTCATGCAAAACCGTTCCCTATCCGACTCAAAGAGGTGAGCCGATGGAATATGCCATATCCGCACGAGGCCTGCGGAAGTCTTTCAAGCTCTCGGCCAAGCAGCGCAAGCTCGAACGCACCGATGCGCGCGTGAAGACCGCGGTGGACGGCTTGTCGTTCGACGTGGCGCCGGGCGAGATATACGGGCTGCTCGGCCCGAACGGCGCCGGCAAGACCACGACGCTGCGCATGTTGGCCGCGCTCGTGAAGCCTGACGAGGGCGACGCGCTGATCGAGGGCGTCTCCGTCGTGGACGATCCCGCGGGCGTGCGCAGCCTCATCGGCTTTCTCACGAGCGAGCTCAAGCTGGAAGACGTCTTCTCGCCCGACTACCTGTTCGACTTCTTCTCCGAGCTGCACCATGTCGACGCGCCCGTGCGCGACGAGCGCAAGCGCCAGCTGTTCGCGCGCTTCGGCATCGACCGTTTCGCGCAGACGAAGGTGGCCGACCTGTCCACCGGCATGAAGCAGAAGGCGTCGCTGGCCATCTCGCTCGTGCACGATCCGCGCGTCATCATCTTCGACGAGCCGACGAACGGCCTGGACGTGCTCACGGCCAAGACGGTGACCGACTTCTTGCTGGAACTGGCGGCCGACGGTAGGACGGTGCTCTTGTCCACCCACATCTTCAGCCTGGTGGAGAAGGTGTGCGACCGCGTGGGCGTCGTCATCGACGGGCGCATGGCGGCCTCGGGAACGCTGTCGGAGGTGGCGGGGGAGCGCTCGTTGGAAGACGCGTTCTTCGACCTGTACGCGGCGAGCGTGAAGGAGGCATCGTGAAAGGCAACGCGTGGGCCATCGCGCGCAAGGAACTGGCGCGCTTCTTCAGCAACAAGGCTTCGGCGCTCGCGTCCATCGTGCTGCCGGGCCTGCTCATCTTCCTCATGTGGACGTTCATGGGCGATGCGATGGGCGGCATGTTCAAGCCCGATATGAGCAAGCCTCCGGCGGTGGCTGTGGTGAACGCGCCCGAAAGCGTGAAAGCGCTTGCGGCGGATTCGATCGTCGACATGCGGGACGAGCCTTCGCTGCCCGGCGCCGATGAGATGCGCGAACGCATCGAGCAAGGCGACGTCAAAGCGTTCGCGGTGTTTCCGGAGGGCTTCGACGAAGCCGTGGCGGCGTACGACCCCGCGTCGGGCGTGCCGGCGCCGCAGGTGGAGATCTACTTCAACTCCACCGACCCCGATTCCAGCCAAGCGCGCTCGACGTTCGCAGGGATGCTGGACGCGTACGAGTCGTCGCTGTCGAACCGCTTCGACGTCAACGCGGGTGGAGCCGGCTACGACGTAGCCGAGGAGCGCGACGTCGCGGGCATGCTCGTGGTGTCCATCGTGCCGCTTCTGCTGCTCATCCTCGTGTTCAGCAGCGTCATGTCCATCGCGGCCGAGTCGGTGGCGGGCGAGAAGGAGCGCGGCACCATGGCCACGCTCCTGGCCACGCCCATCAAGAGGCGCGATATCGCGCTGGGCAAGGTGCTGGCCATCACCGTCATCGGCCTGCTCATCGCGGCGTCCAGCGCCATCGGCATCTTCTCGGGGCTGCCCGGCATCATGCAGGGCTCGGTCGACATCAACGTGTACGGCCCGGTCGAATACGTGTTGCTGGCGCTGGTCATCCTGTCGACGACGCTCGTCATCGTCGCGCTGATCACCGTGGTGTCCACGCTGGCGAAATCGGTCAAGGAGGCCACCATGTTCCTGACGCCGCTCATGATCGTGGTGATGCTCGTGGGCGTCCTCGGCATGTTCGGCGACGCGAAGGCCGAGGTTGCGTACTACCTCGTTCCGCTGTACAACTCGGTGCAGTGCATGATCGGCATCTTCTCGTTCGATTTCCAGCCCCTCAACGTGGCAGTCTGCGTGATCGCCAACCTCGCGTACGCCGGCGTCGGCGTGCTTGCGCTGCAGCGCATGTTCGACAGCGAGCGCCTCATGTTCGCGCGCTAGGCCGGCGTCGCTCGCGCGCTATCGAAGAAAGAAGGTTGGTCATGAAGATGATTTTCAAGAACAAGCATGGCATGGTGCGATCCGGATGGATCATCGCGCTGTGCATGGCCGCGTTCTACGCTCTCGGCTATGCGTTCTCCGCCCTGCTCATCGATGCTTTGCGCATGATTCTTGATGCCGCCAGCCTCGATGTTGCGTCATACGATGCGCTCGTCGATTGGATGAGCGCATCGGTGTTGCCCGTTGCCCTGCAGTTCTTGACGGAGGGCATCATGCTGGCCGTCCCCTTGGCTGCGTGGAGGATCATGAGGTATCGCTGGGAAGACCTCGGCCTCCGTGATTTTCGCGCCCGGTTCAAGAAAGACGGCGTTGTCGGGATGGCGCTGGGTTTCGCGGCGTGCAGCGCCATCTTCCTGCTGCTGCTCGCCACCGGCAACGTGGTAGTCGAGGGGGTCAATTCGCCGTTTTCTCTCTCGCTTTTCGCCTGGGCGCTCGTGTTCGTTGCGGTGGGCATCGCCGAAGAGGTCATGAATCGCGGGTTCATCATGTCGGTTTTGCGGAGGACGAACAGCAGGTTCCTGGTGATCGTCGTGCCGTCGCTGATCTTCGGGTTGATCCATCTCACCAATCCGAACGTCACCTTGCTCTCGGTCGTCAACATCGTATTGCTTGGGATCGCCCTTTCCCTCATGTACTACAAGTCGGGCAATGTATGGATGTGCATAGGGTTCCATATCGCTTGGAACCTGTTCCAGTCGGTCGTGTACGGCATGCCGGTGAGCGGCTTGGATGTTCCCGCGTTCCTGGTGAGCGCCTACCCGGTTGGAAACCTGCTCAACGGGGGCGGTTTCGGCATCGAGGGCGGCGTGCTCACCACTGTTGCCGCCGTGTCCGTCATGGCGTTCACCCTTTTCTATTACCGCACGTCCGAGTATCGTTTCTTCGGCGACCACGCGAATGCGCCGCAGAGCCCGGCGGCGGTCGGGCAGGACGAGGAGGCTCCCGCGATTCGATAGGAGGCGCGGACCGGTTTCGTATGGAACGCGACCGATTCCGCTATCGTCAAGCTCCCGTAACCTTCCTGCCATCTGGGATGATGGGGCGCATGCTAGACTGAACGATGCATGTTGTCACTGTCAGTCGACCGCGGCGCCCCTCGAAGATCGCGGCCTGGAACCTTTACGGGAGGCGTCAAGCGTGGCTCAAGCGATCACGGTTACGGACATTCGCAAGAACTTCGGCGCGGTCGAGGCGCTTAAAGGCGTTTCGCTCGATGTGGCCGAGGGAGAGAAAGTCGTCGTCATCGGGCCGTCCGGCTCGGGCAAAAGCGTGCTCATCCGTTGCATCAACGGTCTTGAGGTGCCCGATTCGGGCACGGTGGTGGTCGAAGGCATGAACCTGTCGGGCCGCAAGGTGAACGCCCGTGCGCTGGCTCGCGACGTGGCCATGGTGTTCCAAAGCTACAACCTCTACCCGCACAAGACCGTGCTCGAGAACGTGACGCTGGCACCCATCAAGGTGCTGAAGGTGCCGCGCGAGCAGGCCGAGCGCGACGGGCACGCCTATCTGGAGCGCGTGGGGCTTTCCGACAAGGTGGACAAGTACCCCGACCAGCTCTCCGGCGGGCAGCAGCAGCGCGTGGCCATCGCCCGCGCCCTCAACATGCACCCCAAGATCATGCTGCTGGACGAGCCCACGAGCGCGCTCGATCCCGAGATGGTGCAGGAGGTGCTCGACGTCATCAAGTCGCTGGCCGAGACGAACATGACCATCGTCATGGTCACTCACGAGATGGGTCTGGCGCGCGAGGCGGCCGACAAGGTCGTATTCATGGAGAACGGCCTGGTGGTAGACCAGGGCACGCCCCATTACCTGTTCGATGAGACTGACAACGCTCGCGTCAAGAGCTTCCTGTCGAAGATCCTGTAGGCTCGGCCATGATCACGAGAAGAACGTTCATACGCTCCTCGGCGCTGGTTGCGGCGACGCTCGTGCTGGGCGGGGCGACGGGCGGCCTCGCCGGTTGCGCCGGCGGCGCAGACGTGCTGCGCGTGGGCACGAAGATCGACGTGCCCGGCTTCGGCTTCCAGAATCCCGAGACGGGCAACATCGAGGGTATGGAAGTGGACATCGCGCGCGAGCTGGCGAAGCGCATCAAGGGCAGCCCCGACGCGCTCAAGGTGACCGGCGTGAACGTCACCACGCGCGGCGCGATGCTGGACAACGGCACGCTCGATGCCACGCTGGCCACGTTCACCATCACCGAGGCGCGCAAGAAGAGCTACAACTTCTCGCGCCCGTACTACACCGATCACATCGGCGTGCTGGTGAAGAAGTCGTCGGGCATAACCGATCTGGCGGATCTCGACGGAAAGACCGTGGGCGTGGCGCTGTCGGCCACGACGCGCGACAAGCTGACCGCCGCCGGCGACGAGATCGGCATCCACATGAACTTCGCCGAGTACTCGACGTATCCCGAGATCAAGATCGCGCTGGTCACCGGCCGCGTGGACGCGTTCTCGGTGGACCGCTCCATCCTGAACGGCTACGTGGACGACTCCACCATGCTGCTGGACGCGCAGTTCGCGCCCCAGGAGTACGGCGTGGCCACGAAGAAATCGAACACCGAGCTGGCCGACCAGGTTGACGCCGCCATCGGCGCTATGGCCGACGACGGCACGCTGACGGCGCTGCAAGAGCGGTGGGGGCTCTCGACCGAGACGCCCGCCGGCGAGGAAGAGGGAGGCGGGGCGCATGCTTGACATCTTCGCCCCCTACAAATGGGAGGCGCTGTTCGAGCGCTGGCCCGACATCCTCATGGCGTTCGGCACCACCGTCGGCATCTCGGTGCTCGCGCTGGTCATCGCGCTGGCGCTGGGCATCGTGTTCGGCGTGCTGTCGGTGTCGCGCATCCCCGTGCTGCGCGGCATCACCCGCGTATACGTGGAAGTGGTGCAGAACGTGCCGCTGCTTCTGCAGGTGTTCGTGTTCTACGCCATCTTCCCGCTGCTGGGCCTGTCGCTGGCCGCGTTCTGGATCGGGGTCCTGGCCATCGGCATCTACCACGGCGGCTACATCTCCGAGGTGGTGCGCAGCGGTATCGGTTCCATCCACCGCGGGCAGTTCGAGGCGGCGAAGAGCCAGGGCTTCTCGTACTGGCAGTCGATGTTCGTGATCATCCTGCCCCAGGCCATCCGCATCATCATGCCGCCGCTTGCCGTGCAGGCGGCCAATCTGGTGAAGAACACGTCGGTGCTCGCGCTCATCGCGGGCGGCGAGCTCATGTACTTCTCGAACTCGTTCGCGGGCGCGACGAGCTACTACGGGCCGGTGTACGTGGTGGCGGCGCTGCTGTACTTCGCCATCTGCTTCCCGCTGTCGCGTCTGGCTCTGTACCTGGAGCATCGCACGCGCTCGCATAGGCATCTGGCCACCGGCGACGCCACCGAGGCGTTGGCCGAGGATACGATGGAAGTCACGCCGGGCACGCACGACATCACCGGGCGCGCGGCGGCCGACACGATGGCGGGCGGCGTGCAGACCATGTACGGCACCGTGGACATCGCCCCGGCGCGCGTGGCGCCCTCGCCGCGCCATCCGCTGCACGCGCTTGCCGAGGACGCGCTGGAGCCGGGCGTGGCGCCGGAGGACCCGTACGATCAGACGTTCACCGGCAACCAGGCGGCCGAGATCGCCGACGAGATCGGGCGCGAGATCGCCCAGGAGATCGCCGACGAGTACGGCGACGACGAGCGGGCGGCGCGCGCCATGCGCACGAAGTCCGGGCGTTTGAAGGCGCATCGGCGCCTCGAGCGCCGCGTGGCCGCGCGGCGCGGCGTGGAAGGCGCGCGCGAAACCGGCGCGGCGGTGCCCGTTGCGCCGAGCGCCGCCGCCGAAGGCGAGCGGGACGAGCGGGCGAGTCGTCGCAGCCCCGAGGCCGACGAGGCGCTGGCTTCCCGCGCCGAGACCGTGACGAGCGACCGTATCACGCGCGACGTGAAGCGTCGCGTCGACGAAAGCGCGCGGGCGCGATCCGCGCGCGACCAGGTCCGCGATGAGGCGGAGCTGGGAGAGGAGGCTTTCTTGGATAACGACTACCTGCCGGGCGAGCTGGAGCAGCCCGATGAGCGCATCGCGCAGGTGCGCAGCCCTCGCGACGAAGCCGATCTCGATGCCGAGGCCGAGAGCGCTACGGCGCGGGAAGACCGTCGCGAGCTTCGCGAGGAGCGCCGCGAAGAACGCCGCGAGGCGCGCGAGCGGGCCGACCGGACTGGTGGTCCCCAGACCGTGCAGCCCGACGACGTGCGCCTCGACGAGGAGGCGGACCGGGCGCTCGAGGACGCCGAGGAGGCCGCCGAGACCGACGAGCGTTCCATGGACGTCGAGCGCGCCGAGCTGGCCGAGGGCGAAGAGGCGGCCACGACCGACGACGGGCGGAAGGATCGCTGATGAGCGATATCGCCGCGCTGTTCACCTGGGTCAACATGCGCTTCCTGTTGCAGGGGCTCGGCATGACGCTGCTCATATCCGCTTTGGCCATCCTCTGCTCGGTGGTGCTGGGCACGGTCATCTCGGTCATGCGCACGTCGAACGCCCGCGTGCTGCGGGGCATAGCCACCGTGTACATCGAGATATTCAAGAACACGCCGCTGTTGCTGTGGATCATGTTCACGTTCTTCGTGGCGCAGCTGCCGCCTATCGGCGCGGCCGTGCTGGCGTTCACCCTGTTCACGAGCGCGAGCGTGGCGGAGATCGTGCGCGGCGGCCTGGCCAGCGTGCCGCACGGCCAGTACGAGGCGGCGCGCTCGCAGGGCTTCTCCACCGTGCAGACGTACGTGCTGATCATCCTGCCGCAAGCGCTGCGCAACATGGTGCCCGCGCTGCTGTCGCAGTTCGTGACCACCATCAAGGACACGAGCTACCTGTGGGGCGCCATGGCGTTGCAGGAGCTCATGGGCCGCGGCATGATCCTCATGAACAGCTACAACTCCACCGCGCAGATCTTCGCCATCTTCGGCATCATGGCGCTCATCTACTTCATCGTGTGCTTCACGCTGTCGCAGATCGTCCGCGCCTACCAGCGCAGGCTGAAGGAAGCCCGCGCCGCGTAGGGAGGGTTGCACGAGCGCGTTTCCCAGCCATCCCGAGCGCAGCGCGAAGTCGAAGGATCCCCCTGCGCGTCATCCGAACGGCGTTCCGCCGACCGGGGCCGCCGCATGCGACAACAGCGGCGGCCCTATGTGCGGCAAAATCGGGCTTTTGGCAGCACGGAAACGAGCTTCTCACGGAGGCGGTCGGGCGATCAGGCGTTTTCCCGACAGCTTGGCGATCGGGCGTCTTCTCGCGGCGTTCGAAACGTGCAAACGCTGCCAAAAGTTCGATTTTGCTGCAGATCGATCCCTGGAAACGTGCGCGAGACGGAATTTGCGCCGCGCAGCGAGCCGTTCTACCCCCGCGCCGCTTGCCTTGGCTGCCGACGCTACTGCACGTAGGCGAGGTAGGGGAGGTAGGCCTGCGCGCTTTCGGGGACGGCGAGCGTGACCGTCTGGCCGTAGACCTCGACGGAGACGTAGCCGGGATCGTCGTAGGTGGTGACGGTGCCGTTGATGCCGAGGGCGTTACCGTCGATGGTGCCGGTGGCCGTGGCGGTGGAGGGCAGCGAGGCGGCTTGCCATCCGTCGATGTCGAGCTGCTCGATGGCTTGATCGACCTGGCTTTCGCTGAGGCCGGTCGCCGCGGCGATGCTCGCTTTGCTGCCCTCGAGGGCGCTCCTGGCCTTGTCCTTGAGGCCGGTCGCGTCGATGGCCGCGTTCGCGGCGGCTGCCTTCGCGTCGTTCGCCAGGTCGCTGGCGGGGCCCGATCCGGTGCCCGAGAAGGCGAACACGCCCACGATGCCTACGATGATGAGGGCGATCAGCCCGAGGAACACGCCCAGGACTCGTTTCATGCGTAACCTCCCGTATCTCGACCCAGAGGGCCGTTGCGTTCGGCGGGACGCCGCCGCTGCTGCGTTCGTGGTGCGTGCGGAGCGGGGCGGTGGGTCGTTTCGGCGGCTCATCCCTTGCGATCAAGGGTACCCGAGAACGGGACGCTTCACAAAACGCCCCCAGCATCTTCAACCCGCGGTAACGAAATCCCCATCCGATTTCCGGAAATCGAGGTGCGCCTCTCGGGCCGCATCGCGTGGGGCTCAGGGAGGGAATCGCGTGCGTTTTGCAGGCAATGCGCACGAGCTCGCGCAGCGGTGCGGCATGAAGCAGAGCGCGTTCGCCCGGCTGGAGTCCGGCAACGCCAACCCCACGCTCGAAACGCTCAAGCGCGTGGCCGAGGGTCTCGGCAAGCAGCTGCGCATCAGTTTCGTCTAGCGCGTCCGTTTTCGCCAGCTTGGCAATTTCTCTCGCGCGGCGCGGAAAATCGTGTATGCTAACACCTGCTGCGCCCGAACGGCGCGGCGCATGCGCGCTTGACGGCGCGCCCATCCCCGCACACGTTAATAAATAGGTGGGGCAACCGTGTGAACGAAGCAAGGCTGCGGGAGGCGGCCGGAAAGAACAGGAGGGAACCGCGTGAAGCTGGTGGTAACCGAGAAGAATGACGCGGCTCAGAAGATCGCCGATTTGCTTGGCGTGAAGAAACCCAAGGCGGACAAGGTGTACTCGACGCCGGTGTACCGCTTCGACGTGGACGGCGAGGAATGGGTGACCATCGGCCTGCGCGGCCACATCCTGGAGCCCGACTTCGCGCCGACGATGGTGTACAAGAAGCGCGGGGGATGGCAGGGCGTCACCGAGGAGGGCGAAACGCTTCCGGCGGAGCTGCCCGCGTCGCTGCCGAAGCCCCCGTTCAAAAAGAAGAAGCCCTTCACCGAGGACGGCGTGGAGCTGAAATCCTGGAAGATGGACGCGCTGCCGTACCTCGTGTACGCGCCCATCAACAAGCTGCCCAAGGAGAAGGAGATCATCCGCTCCCTGAAGAACCTCGCGAAGAAGGCCGACTCGGTCATCATCGCCACCGACTTCGACCGCGAGGGCGAGCTCATCGGAAGCGACGCGCTCAGCTGCATCCAGGAAGTGAACCCCACGGCGCCCGTGTCGCGCGCCCGCTACTCGGCGTTCACGAAAGAGGAGATCACGCACGCCTTCGACAACCTCGTCGAGCTCGACGTGAACCTCGCCTCCGCCGGCGCCTCGCGCCAGGACATCGACCTCATCTGGGGCGCGGTGCTCACGCGCTACCTGACGCTCGTGAAGTTCGCCGGCTACGGCAACGTGCGCTCGTCGGGTCGCGTGCAAACGCCCACGCTCGCCCTCGTCGTGGCGCGCGAGCGCGAGCGCCTCGCGTTCGTCCCCGAGGACTACTGGGTGATTCGCGGCGCGTTCGGTGCCGATCCCGACTCGTTCGAGGCCCCGCATGCCACCGCGCGCTTCAAGGCGGAGGCCGAGGCGCAGGCCGTCATGGCCCATGTGGAGGGCGCCACGCGCGCCACGGTGGCGTCCGTCGAGAAGAAGAAGCGCACCGTGCAGCCGCCCGCGCCGTTCAACACCACCTCGCTCATGGCGGCGGCGTCGGCCGAGGGCCTGAGCCCCGCGCGCACCATGCGCATAGCCGAGAGCCTGTACATGGACGGCTACATCTCGTACCCCCGCGTGGACAACACGGTGTATCCGACCTCGCTCGACCTCGCCGACACGGTGAAGGCCATCTCCGGCAACCCGGCCTACGCGCCGTACTGCAAGGAGCTGCTGGCGAAGGGCAAGCTCACGGCCACGCGCGGTAAAAAGGAGACGACGGACCACCCGCCCATCTACCCGACCGCCAAGGCCACGCCCGACGATCTGGCTCCCGCCGACTACAAGTTGTACAACCTCATCGCGCGGCGCTTTTTGGCGACGCTGTCCGAGGCGGCCGTCATCGAGGGCACGAAGGTCACCCTCGACGTGAACGCCGAGCCGTTCGTGGCGAAGGGCGACGTTCTGGTGAAGCCGGGCTACCGCGCCATCTACCCCTACGGCCTCAAGAAAGACGAGCAGTTGCCCGCGCTTTCCGAGGGCGAGACCATCGCGTTCAACGGCGCCACCTGCACGAAGAAGCAGACCGAGCCGCCCGCGCGCTACAGCCAGGGCAAGCTGATCCAGGAGATGGAGAAGCTGGGCCTGGGCACGAAGTCCACGCGCCATGCCATCATCGAGCGCCTCTACGCGGTGAAGTACTGCGTGAACGACCCCATCGAGCCCAGCCAGCTGGGCATGGCCGTGGGCGACGCGCTGGACAAGTTCGCGCCGCACATCACGCACCCCGAGATGACGGCCGAGCTGGAAGAGGAGATGGACAACATCGCCGAGGGCCGCACGACGAAGACCCAGGTGGTGGACACCAGCCGCAACCTCCTGTCCGAGCAGCTGGCCAGCCTGCTGCCGCACTCCGAGGAGGTGAAGGAGGCCCTGGCCGACGCCGTGGCCGCCGACGCCTACGTGGGCCCGTGCCCGAAATGCGGCAAGGACCTGCAGCTGCGCGCCAGCCAGAAAACCCGCAGCATGTTCATCGGCTGCTCGGGCTGGCCCGACTGCGACGTGACCTACCCGCTGCCCAAGGGCAAGGTGGAGGCCGTCCCCGAGCCGTGCCCCACGTGCGGCATGCCCCAGGTGAAGGTGACCGCCTTCCGTTCCAAGCCGCGCACTATCTGCATCGACCCGCATTGCTCCACGAACCAGGAGCCCGACGTGGTGGTGGGCGAGTGCCCGGCCTGCAAGGAGAAGGGCATCCAGGCGAAGCTGATCGCGCAGAAGAACCCGCGCACCCTGAAGCGATTCATCCGCTGCGAGAACTACGATGACTGCGGCACGGGCTATCCGCTGCCCCAGTACGGCGCGCTCACGGCTACCGAGGAGGTGTGCGAGCACTGCGGCGCCCCGATGGTGATCGTCACCACCGCGCGCGGCCCGTGGAAGCTGTGCCCCAACTTCGACTGCCCCGGCAAGGAGCAGAAGGAAGACGAGAAGGGTGCCAAGGGCGCCAAGGGGACGGCGGCCAAGAAGCCGGCGGCGAAGGCTCCCGCGAAGAAGCCCGCGGCGAAGAAAGCCCCGGCCAAGCGCGCGCCCGCCGCGAAGAAGGACTAGGCGAAAGCACGGAAGGCGTGAAGAAACCGTCCGCTTGGCCCGCCGAGAAAACACAGCGGCGGGCCAAGCGGTACAATCATGCGAAGTACGATCAACGAGCGAGGAGAGCTATCACATGCCCAAGGTAACCATCGTCGGCGCCGGCAACGTCGGTGCCACCGCAGCCCACATCATCGCGTCCAAGAACCTGGCCGACGTCGTGCTCATCGACGTGGCCGAGGGCCTGCCGCAGGGCAAGGCGCTCGACATGATGCACATGCGCAGCGTCGAGCAGTTCACGGTCAAGGTGACCGGCACGAACGACTACGCCGACACGCGCGATTCCGACGTGGTGGTCATCACCGCCGGCATCGCCCGCAAGCCCGGCATGACGCGCGAGGACCTGCTCGGCGTGAACGCCGGCATCATGAAGTCGGTGATCGGCCAGGCCATGGAGGCGTCCCCGAACGCCGTGTTCATCTGCGTGACGAACCCGCTCGACGTGATGACGACGCTGGCGTTCCGGGAGTCCGGCCTGCCCGCGAACCGTCTCATGGGCATGGGCGGCGTGCTGGACTCCTCGCGCCTCGCGTTCGCGGTGTGCGAGCAGCTGGGCTGCGCGCCGGCCGACGTGACCGCCTGGGCCGTGGGCGCGCACGGCGAGGGCATGGTGTGCTGGCCGCGCTTCACCACGGTGGACGGCACCCCCATCACCGAGCTCATGGACGAGGCGGCCGTGGCCAGCGTGGTGCAGCGCTGCGTGAAGGGCGGCGCCGAAGTGGTGGCCTTCCTCAAGACCGGCAGCGCCTACTACGCGCCCGGCGCGTCCATCGCGAAGATGGTGGAGGCCATCCTCACGGATTCGCACGAGGTGATGAGCGTGTGCGCGCACATCGACGGGCAGTACGGCATCGAGGATCTCTACATGAACGTTCCGGTGCGCCTCGGCAAGAACGGCGTCGAAGAGGTCGTGGAGTTCGACCTGAACGACGACGAGCTGGCCGCGCTGCGCGCCAGCGCCGACAGCGTGCGCGCGGGATTGGCGAACCTGCCGGAGTAGCCGATCTGCGAGACGGGGGAGGGAGCCGCGCAGAACTTCCCGCACGCGCAGCGATTGCTGCCGTACGGACTCCTCCTGTCCCTGCCGGTTGAGAGGGTCGGCGTAGATTGCGATAGTGCGGATCGGGGGAGCGTCGCTTGGGCGGCGCTCCCCGTCGTTAAGGGAGGGGTCGCGCTCCCCCTGGGAAGGAAGGGCTCAGCATGCTGGTCGAGATCGACGAGAGGTACTGCATCGGGTGCGGGCGCTGCGTGGACGATTGCGTGGGCGCGAATCTTGAGGTGGAGGGCGTCACGGCGCGCGTGAAAGGGCTCTGCATCCTGTGCGGGCACTGCGTGGCCGTGTGCCCCACCGGGGCGGTGTCCATTCCAAGCTACGATATGGCTGATGTGGAGACATGCGTGCCCGCCGGCGCGGCTGTCGATCCTCGCACCATGCTTCGGGTCGTCAAGTCACGTCGCAGCGTACGCGACTACCTCCCGAATACGATCGAGCAGGACACGCTGCGCCTCGTGCTAGAGGCGGGACGCTACACCGCCACGGCGAAGAACGCCCAAGGCTGCCGCTTCATCGTGGTGCAGGACGAGCTCGACGAGCTCAAGCGCCTCGTGTGGGACGGCATCGAGGGCATGCTGGCGCTCCCTGCCGCCGACAAGCCGCGCTGGGTCAAACTCTACAAGCCCTTCCTGGTCGACGCGCAGGCGGGGCTGCAGGACTTCCTGTTCCGCAATGCGCCCGCCGTCGCGTTCGTGGCGGCCGAGCGCGCCGACGACGCGGGGCTGGCCGCGCAGAACATGGAGCTCGTGGCAGCATCGCTCGGCTTGGGCGCCCTGTTCAACGGCTACCTGTGCCGCGCGGCCGAGGAGCTTCCCGCCGTGAAGGCGTTCCTCGAAGCGGAAAACAAGCCGCTGCAGATATGCATGCTGCTGGGCCATCCCGCCGTCTCCTACCGGCGAACCGCGCCGCGCCGCGCCGGCGACTTCGTGATGAAGTAGCGCATGAAGGTTGTAAGCGTCGAGCAGGCGCGACGGCATCGTTTGCGCGCGCATCATCTCGATCGCGCATACGGCATCGAAGACGCGGCGGAGCTTGCGGGCGCGTGCGGAATGCAGAACACGCCGCCGGGCGCATGGGAGACGGCCTTGTTCAACCGCGCGCCGGCTTGTCGCAGAGAAGATGCCGAGCGCCTGCTGTACGGGGAGAAGACGCTCGTGCAGGCGTGGAGCCTGCGCGGCGCGCCCGTGGTGTTCCCCGCGGCCGAAAGCGCGGCGTTCCTGTCGGCGCTCGTTCCGGCGAAGGGCGAGCCGTGGGCGTACACGAAGGGCATCGGCCTTGCGCTCGATGCGCTGGGCATGGAGTTCGACCGGCTGCTCGAACTGCTCGTGCGGGCGATGCCGCGCCTCGACGACGAGGCGATCGCGAGCAAGGTGGCGCTCGATCAAACGTTGGCGGATTGGGTCGAGCCGCTGCTTCCTGCGAACAAGCGCGCGGCGTGGCGACAGCCGTCGATGTACGGCAGCCCCGACAAGCAGACGGTGGGAGGAGCCGCGGTGTCGTTCTTGCTGCGCCCGTGCTCGTTCATGGGCCTCGTCGTGTTCGGCGAGCGCGCCGGCGCAACGCCCACGTTCACCTCGTACCGAAGGTGGACGGGCGGCGCGCTGCAGCCGGACGCTGACGCCGCCGCGCGCCTGGTGCGGAAGTTCGTCCATTGCTACGGGCCGACGAGGCCCGATGCGCTCGCGGCCTGGACGGGGTGCTCGGGCGCGCAGGCGCGCCGCATGTGGAAGGGCATTGCGGACGAGCTGGAGCCGGTGGAGTTCGGCGGCAAGAAGGCATGGGCGCTGGCGGCCGACCTCGATGCGCTCGCATCGGCGGAGCCGCCGGAGCGCGAGGTGCTGCTGCTTGCCGGCCACGACCCCTATCTCGATCAACGCGACCGCGCCACCTTGCAGGTCGACGTTTCGTTGCAGCGGCGTATCTGGAAGACCGTTGCGAACCCCGGCGTCGTCGTGCGCAACGGGGAGGCCGTGGGCACGTGGACGGCCAAGAAGAAGGGTGCGGGCCTGTCCGTCTCGCTGGCTACGTGGGTTGCCTGCTCCGAACAGAAGCTGCGCGACCTCGCCGAGGCCTACGCCGCCTTTCGGGGTTTGAAGCTGTTGGGCGTGAGCTTCGAGTAGCATCTCGGCTCGTCCCGAGAAACATCGCGAATGCACGGTTTCCGGACTCCATGTGCGGCAAAATCGTCGTTTTGGCACGTCGAGCTCGTTCGGAAGCCGTGTTCCGGAACACCGTCGGAACGCGAGCTGGGGTTTCGCCTGGCCGATTCCCAGAAAAAGGCGTCGAAGCCCGTCGAGACTGCCAAAACGACGATTTTGCCGCACATCGCCTTAAGGAAAGGTGCGGCGGGACGCCGGATGCGGGCGAGCGTATGCGTTCATGGGAAGATTTGCCGAAGCGATCGACGGGGGCGGGGAAGGAGTAACGTGCTTGCGGTATAATCTCTCCTTATGGAAACCATCATCACGAAATCACAGGTCGCGGACGCAGTCTACGCGGCCATCCCGAAGCTGGCCTGCGTGCTGCCGGCCGATATCGAAGCGGGGCTCGCCGTGGCGCGGGAGCTCGAGGACAATCCGCGCGGGCGCGCGGTTCTCGACCAGCTAATTGAGAACGCGGCGATCGCCGCCGAGGATCGCGTGCCTATCTGCCAGGACACCGGCACCGTGTGGGTCAGCCTCGAGATCGGACCTGACGTAGCTGTACGCGGCGACGTGTTCGCCGACGTGGACGACGCCGTTGCCCGCGCCTACGACGAGGCGCGTCTGCGCAAGTCGGTGGTGCGCGATGCCGTCCTCGACCGCGCGAACACGGGCGACAACACGCCTGCGTTCTGCGACGTCCATCCCGTGGACGAGCCGGGCGCGGCGCGGCTGCACGTTATGCTGAAGGGCGGCGGCTCGGACAACGCGAGCCGCGTGGTCATGCTGGTTCCGGGTGCCGGCAAGCAGGGCATCGTCGACGAGCTCGTACGCTGCGTGCGCGAGAAGGGCGCCAACGCCTGCCCGCCGCTCGTGGTGGGCGTCGGCATCGGCTCCACGTTCGACAAGGTGGCCGGCTTGGCGAAGCGGGCGCTCATGCGGCCTGTGGACGAGCCCGCGGCCGACGACCGCCTGCGCGCGCTCGAAGAGGAGCTGCTCGCGGCCGTGAACGCCACGGGCATCGGACCCGGCGGCCTGGGCGGCCGCACGACGGCGCTGGCCGTGCGCGTGGCCACGGCGCCGTGCCACATCGCGGCGCTGCCCCTGGCCATCAACATGGGCTGCTCGGCCATGCGCAGGATCACGGTTCCGCTGGCTTGCCAGCCAGCGGAACGGCTCGACGCTGCGGCTTCCCGCCGTACCCGATCTTCGCGCGATGCCGCAGACTTGCGTACCGAAGTACGCGGCGCCTGCGCCATCCCCCGAATCTCAGGCACTGCGGAAACCCTCGCTGACTTCGCTGAACCTGCGTCTGATCGTTCGCGCTGTGCGCGAAGCGCCGCGGATGCGGGCGAGGAGGTGCGCCATGGCTAGCGCTGATCGCATCCGCCTCGCGCTGCCGTTCGACCGCGCCGCGCTGGCCCGGTTGGAGGCGGGCGACTCCTGTCTGCTCACCGGCCCTTTGTACACGCTGCGCGATGCGGGGCACGTGCGCCTCTTGGCCGAGCTGGAAGCCGCCGGCGGAGCGCTGCCCTACGGTCTGGACGGCCAGGCCATCTTCTATGCGGGTCCCACGCCCGAAGCGGCCGGGCGCCCCTTCGGCGCGGTCGGACCCACCACGGCCAGCCGCATGGATTTCGCCGCCCCCGCGCTGCACCGCGCAGGCGTCGCGGCGACGGTGGGCAAGGGCCGCCGCTCGTCCGAGGTGCGCGATGCCTGCCGCGCGACGGGTTCCGTTTATTTCGTGGCATGCGGCGGGGCCGCGGCCTATCTGGCGAAGTGCGTGGCATCATCGGAGACGGTGGCGTACGACGATCTGGGAACCGAGGCCCTGCGCCGCATCGACGTGGTCGATTTCCCCGTCTTCGTCGGCGTCGACGTGCGGGGCCGCGACGTGTACGACCTCGTCTAGCCAGGGCATGCTTTCAAAGGGAGAGGGAACGACCATACCCGTGATACACGAATCCGCACAAGCAACCGATGCCCTGCGCGGCATCTTCATCACGTTCGAGGGCGGCGAGGGCGCCGGCAAGACGACGCATATCCGCTTTTTGTCCGAGACGCTGCGAGCGCACGGCCGCGAGGTGCTGTGCCTGCGCGAGCCCGGCGGCACCGAGGTGGGCGAGCAATTGCGCGCCGTGGTGTTGGACCCGGCGAACGGCGGCATGTCCGACGAGGCCGAGCTGCTCATCTACGAAGCCGCCCGCGCGCAGCTGATGGCGCAGGTCATCGCGCCCGCGTTGGCGCGAGGGGCCGTGGTGCTGTGCGACCGCTTCACCGATTCGACGGTGGCCTACCAGGCTTACGGGCGCGGCTTGCCGCGCATGTTCGTCGACCGCGTGAACGAGTTCGCCTGCCAGGGCGTGCATCCCGACCGCACCATCCTCATGACCACGGGCGGCGAGGCGAACGTGGGCCTCGTGCGCGCGACGCATCGGGGGGCGGCCGACCGCCTCGAGCAGGCGGGCGAGGAGTTCCATGCCCGCGTGAACGAGGCGTTTCTGGAAATCGCCCGGCGCGACCCCGAGCGCGTGCGCGTGGTGGTCTCCGACGGCAACAAGTCGCAGACGGCTGCTGCGGTGTTCGCCGAGCTGGCCGACCTGTTCCCCTGGATGGCGCAGGTCGTCGTCGACGACCCTGCCTTTTTCGACCGCCTCGACGTGAAGCGTTCGAAAGTGGAGGCGTAAAGCCGTGGCCGACGCGTTCGAGAACATCCTCGGCCAGCCGCAGGTGCGCGAATTCTTGCGCGCCACGGTGGCGCAGGGCAAGGTGAGCCACGCCTACCTGTTCACGGGCCCGGCCGGGTCGAACAAAACGATGGCCGCCTACGCGTTCGCGCAGGCCGTGCTGTGCCCGAAGGGGGCCTCCGGCCCGCGCGGAGGCAACTGCGGCGCATGCGACGCCTGCCGGCGCATCATGCGCAAGAAGCATCCCGACGTGCGCTACTTCGCGCCCGAAGGCGCGGGCGGCTATCTGGTCGAGCAGATCCGCGACATCGTGGCCGATACGTCGATGGCGCCCATCCAGGCGCACAAGAAGGTCTACATCCTCGATCGCGTCGACCTGCTGGGCGTGCAGGCCGCCAACGCGTTCCTCAAGACGCTGGAGGAACCGCCGTCGGACGTGGTGCTGATCCTGCTCGCGCGCACGCGCGAGAGCGTGCTGCCCACCATCCTGTCGCGCTGCCAGGTGGTGCCGTTCCGCACCATTCCGGCAAGCGAGGCGGCCGGCATCATCGTGCAGAACACGGGCGCGTCGCGCGAGCAGGCGCGCATGGCCGTCGAGGCCTGCGACGGCTCCATCACGCGCGCCGTGGAGTTCTTGAAGTCCAACGAGCGCCTGGCGTTCCGCGTCCGCGTGCTGGAAGTGCTGGGCTGTCTGCGCAAGGCCGACGACTGGGACGCCGTCGGGTTCGCCAGCGACCTCGTGGTGCTGGTGAAGGCGCCGCTGGACGTGGCGCGCGCCGAGCAGGAACAGGAGCTTGCCGAGAACGCGGACTTCCTGGCGAAGTCGGCCATCCGCCAGATCGAGGCGCGCAACAAGCGCCAGCTGACGGCCAAGACCTTCGAATCGCTGCGCCAGCTCACGGCCATCGTGCGCTCGTGGCTGCGCGACGTGCTGGCCGTGTGCGCCGAGACTCCCGAGCTCGTCATCAACGTGGACGCCCGCGCCTCGATCATGGAGGCGGCGGAGGCCACCGACGAGGCGCGCGCCGCCGCCGCGCTTGCGGCCGTGCGCCGCTGCGACGAGGCTATCTCGTATAATGTATCACCGGAAACGTGCATCGACGCGATGCTGTTCGAGATAAGAGAGGTGCTCTATGGTTCGCATAGCGCCGATTAACCTGTACTACAACCCGAAAACGCTCTGGTTCGACGCCGGGGACCTGGACGTGCGCGCCGGCGACGGCGTGATCGTGTCCACCGCTCGCGGCACCGAGTTCGGCCGTGCGGCCCACGACGTGTTCGAGGCCGACGAGACGCAGATCAAGAAGCTGAAAAGCCCGCTCAAGCCCGTCAAACGCATCGCGACGGACGAGGACGAGGCGCGCGCGGCCGAGCTGGAGGCGAAGAGCCGCGAGGCGCTGCCCGTATTCAAGGAGATGGCTGCCGAGGGCAACGGCGACATGCACCCCGTGTCGGTGGAGTACCTGTTCGAGGGCGACAAGGCCATCTTCTACTTCGAGGCGGAGGAGCGCGTGGACTTCCGCGAGCTCGTGCGCAAGCTGGCCGCGCACTTCCGCGTGCGCATCGACATGCGACAGATCGGCGTGCGCGATGAGGCCCGCATGGTGGGCGGCCTGGGGCATTGCGGCCAGGAGCTGTGCTGCAAGCGCCTGGGCGGCGAGTTCTGCCCCGTGTCCATCCGCATGGCGAAGGAGCAGGACCTCTCGCTGAACCCGCAGAAGATATCGGGCGTGTGCGGACGGCTCATGTGCTGTCTGCGCTACGAGTTCGACGCGTACAAGGACTTCAAGAGCCGGGCTCCCAAGCAGAACGCCACGGTGGAGACGCCCGACGGGCCGGCGAAGGTGGTGGATCTCGACGTGCCGCGCGAGATCGTGTCGCTGAAGATCATGGGCGAGAAGCCCGTGAAGGTGCCGCTGGCCGACTTCGACCCGCCCGAGGAAGGCTCGAACCGCCCGAACCGCGTAGGCGAGGAGGCGTGGCAGGACGCGACGACGGCCGACCCCATCGGATTTGCGGGCGAGTCAGCGCTGTTCGGCACCACGACGCAGCTGACCGGGCAGGACAAGCTGGCCGATCCGGGTTCCGTGCGCCGCACGGGCCGCGGCGGTCAGAAGCCGTCGAAGGGCGGCGGCTCGAACGGCGGCCGCGCGGGCGGCGGTCAGAAGGGCGGCGGCAACGGCGGCCAGAAGGGCGGCAAGCAGGCCGACGCGCAGGCGCAGAGCGCGCGCAAGCCGCGCAGGAGGCGCTCGACGAAGGTCGGCGGCGAGGGCGCTGCCGCCCCCGAGGCGGCCGAGGCTCAGAAGCGCAAGCAAAAGCAGCAGGGCGGCGGCTCGCCGAAGGGCGGGCAGAGCGGCCAGCAGCAGAAGCGCCGGTCAGGCCAGGGCGGTCAGGGCGGCAACGGCGGAGGCAAGAAGCAGCAGGGCCAGCGCCAGGGAGGCGAGGGCGCTAAGAAGCAGGGGCCGAAGGGCATGCAGCCCTCGAAGCCGCGTCCCGGCCAGAAGTCCTCGGGCCTGCGCCAGGGCCAGAAGCCGCAGCAGCCGCGCCAGGACAAGGCGCCCCGCCCCGAGCGCTCGGGGCG
>NZ_WWRX01000006.1:0-123560 GCF_009875575.1 Eggerthella sp. BIOML-A4
CTCGCGGAGGGCGTTTCGGCATGCGAAGGCCCCGCCCCCCTCGGGAGGCGGGGCCTTCGCGCGTTCTGGGGCTCCGCTCCTCTAGGAGGCGCGTGGCGTTCCGTGTCCGGGGTCTTGAGGTTCATCCCGCCCGGGAGCTGGATCGCGAAGCCTTCGAGTAATCCGTCTCCGGCCTTATTCGCCCTCTTCTTTCTCCCATTGTCTACTGCTTCCCTTTTCCTTGCGTTCCGCATGCGCCGAAGCGCCGTTGGGACAACTCGCTTGCTATATATGTTGACAACATGCATGCTTAAGGAGTATAGATGTTATTAGCATATAGAGGCGAGCTTGCGGAAGGAAGTGGGGCCTATGCCGAGAGACGATTGCGGCGGAGAGGGTGCGGCGCGTCAGCCGTGTTGTCGACGCCGCGGAGGCGGCGGCGGGGCGTTGGTCGAGCCTGCCGCCCTTGCAGCATTGCTGTATGCGGGCGGATATGGCTACGACATGCGCAAGGCGATCCTCGAGCGTACGAATGGCGAGGTGGATGTCGACGTAGGCGGCTTGTACCGGTCGCTCAGACGGCTCGAGGACGAAGGTGCGGTGGCATCTCGATGGTGCGACGAGGACGTTGGGCCGCGCCGTCGCGAGTACGAGCTGACGCAGCAGGGAGTCGAACTGGCCGAACAGTGGCTCGATGCGCTTCGGGCGCGACGGCGCCTCGATGATTTGCTGGTCGAGTTGCTGGAAGGCGGCTTGGCGGAGCTGAAACGAAACGACGTTTGAAGTATTATCCGGACATGAATGAAAGAAGGGCGAGATGGGCGAGACGATGAAGCTTGCGGTGCCGACGATGGGCGAAGCGGGGTTGGAATCCGAGCGCGCGGGGCATTTCGGCCACTGCGACTGCTTCACTGTGGTGGAGATCGCCGATGGCGAGATCACGGGTACGAGCGAGGTGGCCAACCCTCCGCACGAGGAAGGCGGGTGCATGCGTCCGGTCGGCTTGTTGGCCAAAGCCGGAGTGGACGCTATCGTGGCGGCGGGCATGGGCATGCGCCCGCTCACGGGCTTCAACCAGGCGGGCATCACGGTGTACTTCGAAAACCAGACGCCGATCGTGGGTGATGCGGCGAAGCTGGTGGCTGCGGGCAGCGTGCCGGTGATGAGCGCGGACAACGCGTGCAACCATCACCACTGATCATCTGTTTGACGAGGTCGTTCGAACACCCTCGAAGCTTGGGCTTCGAGGGTGTTCTTCTTTGCGCGTTTGAAAGGTCATGCTATGCTGCAAGGAAGCGAATGAAAGGACGAAGCGGTGCGGCAACTCGATGAAGAAGGCAGATATCGTCTCGGGGCAGCGGACCTTCTGACGTCGAAGCGCTGCGTGCTGGAAGGGGCGGTGCCTCCGATCGCTATCACGCAGGAGGAGCCTGTTCGGTCGTACGGTTGGGTGAGCAAGGGGCTGCCGACGCCCGCCACGGGCGGACTCTATGTTGTCGAGTTCTTCGGAAAAAGCGATATCGCGATCTTGGCTTATATCGATCCGTTCGGGCGCGTGTTTTCGACGAGCGAAGCGTCTGCCGTGCCTCCGGCGAGGACTCCCGATCTGACGTTCGCGAGGGTTCCCCAGCAGGCTGCCGGAGAAGAGCTGGGGTGCGTGTACGTCCATGAAAGCGACGGGTCGAAAAAAGATGTTGCCCAGTACCGCTGCGCAAGCGGCCGCTATGCGCTGTTCGATTCTTGGTACGACTTCGGCCCGTACGACATGAACTTGACGTACGAAGACGCGATGGCTCGGGCGTATTTGGCGTTCGTGCTGCGTCCTTCGCTCGGAGCGCCGTCGGTACCCGAGCGCGGCATCGGCGGCGTGTTCGAGCGGCTGAAGGGTGACAAGCCCTTGACGGCGATGCGATCCATCGTGGAGGACGCGCGCTGTGCCGAGGACGATCCGGTGTGCAAGCCTCCTGCGCTCGTCAGCTGCTTGGCGCACTGGCTGACCGAGGCGGGGCTGGACAAACTGGCAGGGGTCAAGGACGAGGCGCTGCGCTTGGTTCGCACCGTGCGCTACGCCAACACCTATTATCTAGGCGTGGAAGACGGGGAAGCTCCTATCACGATCGAGACGGTGTGGGCGATCGAGGCTGCGCTCAATCGGTTTCTGCTGGTAAGCGAGGCGTTCGGCGATCGCGCCTCGATGGCAACGGAGGCGGATTGCGCTCGGTGGGACGCCTATCTGCTGGAAACGGTGGCTGCGCAGCGTCCAGTGATGGACGGGCCTGCGGATGCGCCTGCGGCAGAGCGGGCGGGCGAATGGAGCGTGCGGTGCGCGATAGGGGCGATGCTCGAGCGGTTGCGGCTTCCGGTGCGTTTGGACGCGTCGATGCGCTTCGACGTGGAGGCGGGGGCGGCGGCGTTCGATCTGAAGGTTCCGGGCGCGTCGCTCATGCCGTCGTGGGCGTGGCGGGAGGAAAGCGGCTGGGTGCAGGCGAGCGAGCGCGATCGGGACGCGCAGGCGCATCGCTACGCGCTGCATCTGGGGCTGGTGCTGGCTGCTGCTGCATTCGACGCTTCGTCTGGAATCCGACGCGTCGACATCGTGGCGCGGCCGTGCGAGAACGCGGCGCCGAGCTCGAGCGACGAAAGTAAGGGAGAGTTTCCGCGCGAGTCGTCTGCGCGGGCGTTCGTGCAGACGACGTTCGCTCGGGAAACGTACGAGGCGTTCGGACGCTTCGAGGATGCGCGCGCCGGCGACCCGTTGCCGCCGTATGCGGCGAGCGGGGCGATCTTCGATGTGGAGGCGGCCGAAGCGTTCGCGTACGTCGACGCCCTTCCGTCGCACGAGCTGCGTCTGCAGATGCCGGAAGTGGTCGACGGGGCGTTGGCGGACGACATGCGCGTCCAGCTGGGCGCCGAGCGATGCAAGGACATGCGCATCACCTTTCATGCTGCGCGTCGCCGCATGGCCGAAGGCCTTGCCGACGAGATCGTGCGCGCTTCGAGCACGGCGGACGCCATCCGGCTCGTTCGCGCGGCGCAGGAGGAGGCGGCAGTCCAGGACGACGACCGTACGGTAGCGTCGTGCACGCGGCTCATGGCGGCGCTTGCCGAAGGCGAGATCGGCTTGGGCGATCAGAACGCAGTGGTGGCGCGCTTCCTCGGAGAGGATCGGTGCCTTGCGGCGCTCGGACGTGCTCGGTCGTTGTCTACGAGCGGCGACCAGGAGACGGCGGTGCAGGTGCTCATCGATGCCGTAGGGGAAGCGGCGGCCCTTGACGGGTTCGTGGACGGCGCGACCACCGTGTACCGTTCGTTCGACTCGTACGCGTCGCGCGTGCTGTACAACCGTGCGCGGGCGGGTGCGGGCGCTCCGTCGCGCGCTTCGGCGGATGCGGGCAAGCGGGTGGAGGTGGTCCCCGATTCCTACTACCTGTGCCATCTGGAGATCACGCAGCTTTTGGAGCACTCGTTCGAGCGTACCGAAGAGGCGTTGCGGTTCGGCCAGCGCGCCATCGAGCTGGGGCCTGCGACGGCAGCCGGCTACCGTCAGCTGGGTCGCGCTTACATGTTGGTGGGCGACATGGAGAACGCCGCCGCGGTGCTGGAGGAGGGACTGCTGATCGCCGTGCAGCCCAGCGACATCGCCATGGCGTACTACCAGCTTGCGTACGTGCTGTGGAAGGCGGGACGGCCGCAGGCGGGCGCGGCATGCTACCTTAAATCGCTCATGACCTCGTCGTCGATGGCGATGCAGGCCACGGCCGAACTCCAGGAGCTGGTGGAGGAGACGGGCGTGGCGCTGCCGCCGAGGGAAGTCGTCGACGAAGAACTGGCGAAGCATGCGGTGCCGGTGGCGCCTACCGCCGAGGTGCTCGAAGCGTTGGGCTCCGGCGCGTCCGCTGCCGTCGATGTCGGGATGTTCCCCGTCGCACGCAACCTGCTGGCCCTGCGCCTGCGCTACCGTCCGGACGACGCGCTGGTGAACGTGCTCCGTTCGTTGGGCGAGTGATGGCGGCTTCGCGGGTGTTTGCGCTACAATAGACCGATTCAGAATGCGAGAGACGAAGGATACGCCATGGCTTTGCAAGCTCCCGAAGGAACGAAGGACCTCCTGCCCGACGAGGCGAAATTCTGGGCGCACTTCAAGGCGACGGCCGCCGACATGTTCGGTCGCTACGGCTATGTGACTATCGAGACGCCCGTCTTCGAGCAGACCGAGCTGTTCGTGCGCGGCATCGGCGAGGCTACCGATGTCGTGTCGAAGGAGATGTTCACGGCGATCTCGGGCGAGAACCTGAACAAGCTTCTGGGCGGCGGCACCATCAAGGGCAAGAGCCGCCTGTCGCTGCGTCCCGAAGGCACGGCGGGTGTGGTGCGCGCGGTGGTGCAGCACGATCTGGTGCCGCAGGGCGCGGCTCCGGCGAAGCTCATGTACGCAGGCCCGATGTTCCGCGCCGAGCGTCCGCAGAAGGGTCGCCAGCGTCAGTTCAACCAGGTAGGCGTCGAGTGCCTGGGCGCCGAAGATCCCAGCGTGGACGCCGAGGGCATCATCATGCTCATGCGCTTCTTTGCCGCCATCGGCATTCCCGTGGACGCCACGCGCCTTCTGGTGAACTCTATGGGCTGCGAGCAGTGTCGCCCGGCGTACCGCGATGCCGTGAAGGCGTACATGGACGCGCATGCGGACGAGCTGTGCGACGAGTGCAAGCGCCGCGCGGAGATCAACCCGCTGCGCGCGTTCGATTGCAAGAACCCCGACTGCGCCGCCGTGATGGCCGATGCGCCGAAGATCACCGAGCACCTATGCGACGACTGCCGCGAGCACTACGACACCGTGAAGGCGTACCTCGGCGGCGCGGGCCTTTCCTTCGAGGAGGATCCGAAGCTGGTGCGCGGCTTGGACTACTACACGCGCACGGTGTTCGAAGTGCAGGTGACCGAGGGTATGGGCAGCCAGAACGCCATCGGTGGCGGAGGGCGCTACGACAAGCTGGCCGAGGAGGTGGGCGGGCGCCCCACGCCCGGCTTCGGCTTCGCGCTGGGCTACGAGCGGTGCGCGTTGGCGCTGCAGGCGGCGGGCTACGAGTTCCCCGCGGCTCGGCGCTGCGACTTCTTCGTGGCCTGCGTGGACGACTCGGTGCGCGCGGAGGCGTTCTCGCTCGTTCAGGCTTGCCGTGACGCGGGGCTCATCGGCGAGATGGATCATCAGCATCGCAGCTTGAAGAGCCAGTTCAAGCTGGCCGACAAGCTGGGCGCCGTCGTCGTGGCGGTGCTGGGTCCCGACGAGCTGGCCGCCGGCCAGGTGAAGGTGCGCAACATGCGGACGCACCAGGAGAGCGCGGCGGATCTCGCCGCGCTGAAGAAGCTGCTGGCGCATTTCGGCGGCGAGCCGTTCGGCGGAGAGGCGGATTCCCTCGAGGCTATGCTGGGCAAGCTGGAAGCCCGATAGCCGTCAGCGTGCGGGAGGGGCGATAGCGAGCAAGACGACGAAGGCGGCCGAGAGGCCGCCTTCGCTTGGGAGGGGGAGGATCTTGTTAGAGGCTTACCATTTCCCGGCGCTCAGGTTCTTGCCGAGCAGGTAGCCGAAGGTGGTGCAGGCCCCGCCCAGGTTGATGCCGGGCACCTTGTAGTCGTACACGTCGCCGTACATGTCTCCCACGACGGTGCCCACGCCGTACAGGCCGGGGATGGGGTCGTTTTGGCTATCGCACACGTGCATCTGGATGTCGGTGTTGAGGCCTCCTGTGATGCATAGCGTGTAAGGCTCGTTTTTGATGCCGTAGAACGGGGGCTGCTTCACTGGCAGCAGGAAGCGCTTGTCCTTGTGGAACTCGTCGTCGAGGCCCGTCTCGCAGTACGAGTTGTACCGTTCGACTTGGGCGAGGAACTCCTCGCGCGGCAGGCCCAGACCGTCGGCCAGCTCTTCGAGCGTGTCGGCCTTGACGGCGTTCTCGGCCATTGTGGCGTCGAAGCCGGCGTACTCGTCGGTGGTGGTCCAATCGGTGTTGGGGTCGAACAGCGCCTGGATGGCGTCGTAGACCTCCTGCGTGTCGCGCGGCTCGCCGCCCACGCGGTCGCTCTGCCAGGGGGCGGAGTCCTGCACCCAGTTCTCGTCCCAGATGAGGAACGCGCATCCGTCGGGCTGCACGCGCTGCGGATAGGGCATGTAGCCATACGTGCAGTTCTCGTTGGAGTAGCGCACGCCCTTCTTGTTCACCAGCAGGCCGGGGAACGTGGTGAGCGCGCCTTCCGCCCACCAGCGGCAGGGCAGCACCTCGTCGCCCATCGTGGCCAGCATGGGGGCGTTCGGCGTGTACTTCTGCCAGGACGCGCCGATCCACAGCGCCAGCTTGAGGCCGCTGCCGTCGTAGACGCCGCCGTAGCCGAAGGGCAGCGCCATGGGGCAGTACTTCGCCACCATGTCCTTGTCCTGCGAGAAGTCGCCCGTGGCCAGCACGACGCCCTTCGTGGCCTTGTAGCGGGTGTACTCGCCGTCGTGCTTGGCCACGCAGCCGGTGACGCGGCCGGTGTTGTCGCCCTCGCGGTCGAGCTGCACGGCGGTGGTGCTGAAGAAGACCTGGCCGCCGCCCTTCTGGATTTCCTCGGTCAGCGCTTCGACGACGATCTGCTGCGACGCGCCGGCCGCTTGGGCGCCCTCGGCGACGAAGGAGTGGGATACGTTCAGCGTTTTGAGCGGGCCGCCGTCCCACCAGTCGGTGCCGCCGTCGCGCTGGTTGTTCTCGATGACGGCGGAGATGCCGTAGGGCTCCATCTTGTCCATGAGCCAGTTCATGGCTTTGCCGGACTCGTTGTAGACGAGCCACCACTTCTCCTGGTCGAGGCGGAAGCTGTTCGACGCGAAGATCTCCTGGAAGATGGGTTCGATCTCCTCGCGGGTGAAGTCGAGGCCCAGCTCGTGGGTGAGGCGCGTGTTGAACGCCGCGTTGGAGCCGCCGCGCGACACGGGGCCGTCGCTCGAGGCGATTACCACGACGTCGGCGCCTTCCTCGACGGCGGACGTGGCGGTGACGAGGCCGCCCACGCCGGCGCCGATGACGAGGATCTCGCATTCCACGGTGTTTCCGATCTTGCTCTCGTCCACGGGCTCGGGCGGAATCTCGAAGTTCCACTTCGCGTTCGTGAATTTCTCGGCATCGAGCACGAGGTCGCCCGATGCGGCGGCGACGGTTTCCTTATCCTGCGGCGCGCATCCGGCCAAGCCGAGCGTGCCCGCCGCGGCCGCGGCGGCTCCGGCCACTGTGGCGCCCTTCAGGAAGCTGCGACGATCCATCGACCTTGCTGTTCCCATGTTCCCTCCTTTGTTCGGATGATCCCCTGCCGAGCGCTGCGGCGATGTCTTTTGCTTTGTCTTGCGCGACGCTCGACGGGATGTAGCGTATGATCAATCGGGCCGGCGCGCGTCACTCAAAACGTGGCATTGGCGGCTTCGAAGGCAAGCGGCGCGCATCTCACTCGAAATGCGTTATTCCTTGGCGGCGCCGTCATTTATACTGGCACCATGGCATCGCGTCCATGGAAGGGGAGTCATGGAAAAGGGGAGAGCCGATACCGAAGGAGGCTCCGCGCTGTTCGTCCGCCCGACGGTGCTGGACGCAGGAATCGGGGTGCTGTACTTCTTCACGTCGCACATGGTCATCCGGGCGATGTACTCGATCGGGGTTGATCGCACGTCGACGGAGCTGTCCGTGTTCTTCCTCGTGGTCATCGCATCGGTCATCGCGGCGCATCTGCTGTCGAGGCCGCTGCTGCGGGCGCGCCGGTTCGCGGAATCGGCTTTGGGGATACCGGCGGTCAGCGTGACGGCGGCGTTGGGAGCCACGCTCGCGCTCGTGTCGATGCTGCCGGTGGTGGACGTGGGGCTGTTCTACGTGTCGGGCGCCTTGCTGGGGCTTGCCTGCGGGTGGATCATCGTCATCTGGACGTCGACCATCCACGCTTCGCGGCCCGAGAGCGCCTCGTTCTACCTCGATCCGGCGCTCGTGGTGGCCGTCGTGTGCTATTTTCTGTTCCGCTGCGTCAGCTCGTTCTCGGACACGATCGCGCAGGGGTTCCTGCTCGCGCTGCCGCTGGTGACCATCGCGTGCATCATCCGCGCCGCCAAGCCCGCCGACGAGGGCGATGCGCCCGCGCTGGGCGAGGGGACGCAGGCGCTGCAAGTGCTGGTGGCGGTTGCAGCGGCGTTCGCCATCGGCTGCAGCGTGACCGTGTACTTGGCGGGGCGCGAGAACGACGTGCTGTCGTCGGGGCTTAACTACATGGTGCTGTTCGAGGTGCTGGCGGTCATCCTCATGGCGTTCTGCTGCTGGCTGATGAGCCGGTTCTCGCAGCAACGGGGCGCGCTGTCGCCGCGCGGCACCGCGGTGCTTTCGTTTTGCGTGTGCTATCTGCCCCTGTTCTCCATCGGGCTGGTGATGGGCGGGGCGGCCATCCCGTCGAACGCGCCGGGACGCGCTGTGGGAGAGCAACGTGTGGGTGCTGCTCATCGCCATCTTCGCTTACGACATACGCGATTCGGTGTACGCCATCCGCGGCTTGGCCGTGGGGCTGATGTTCGAGGCCATGTGCATCGGCCAGCTGATCGCGCGCGTGTCCACGCTGAGCTTCTCGTCGTGCGCGCTTGCGGTGGCCGGGGCGCTGACGGCGCTGTACTTCTTCAGCGTGGGAGGGCAGCTGCTGCGCGGGGTGCCGAAGAGGAAACGGCCGCGCGAGGAGGAGAGGCAGGTCGAGGAGCCGCGGGCGCGCGCCGAGACGGAGACGGAAGGCGAGGCGATGCCGTCCGAGATGCTGGCGTACTGCCGCAAGCTCGCGCTGGAGAACGGCTTGACGCCGCGGGAGGCCGAGATACTCGGGCTCATCGCCATGGGGCGCAGCGCGAAGTACATCGCCGAGGAGCTGACGATCTCGCACAACACGACGCGCACCCATATCAAGCACGTGTACGAGAAGCTGAACATCCACTCGAAGCAGGAGCTGCTCGACCTCGTGCTGTTCGGGTCGGGATTGATGTGAGGCGCGCCCGCGCCGCCGGGGCGGGCGGCGTGTTCGCGAGGGGCGGGATAGGCAAACGTCTTAAAAGGCACCTGCCCCTGTTTACGGCATTGATCGGTGTCGCGTGGGGCGCCGGTGGCGTTTGAGTGCTCGGTCATGTATACTACATGCATATCGCAGTTTCATGAAAGGAGCCCTCATGCCGGCTTTGCAGGTGCGAGATTTTCCCGACGATTTGTACGAGCAGTTGAAGGCGTATGCGGCCAGCCAGCATCGCAGCATCGCGCAGCAGACCATCGTGGCGGTGGAGCAGATGCTGGAGGCCGCCGACGCGCAGCATTATTGGGACGGGCATGACCTGCACCGCCTGGAGCGGCGCCCGCGTTACTTCGACTTCGACACTGAGGCGAAGCGAGCCGCGCGCATCGAGAAGCGCAAGGAGCTGTTCGCGGAGATCGACAAGCTGCCGAAATTTGACGTTCCGGATGATTTTCCGGACACGGTGGAACTCATACGCCAGGGTCGCGAGGAGCGGGATGCGATTATCGACGCGATGATTGCTGCCGAGAAGCAGAAGGCGGTCGAAGCATGATAGTCCTTGATTGTTCTGCGGCGGTTGACATGGTAAGGGAGACCGAAGCCGGTCGAGCTCTGAGGCAATTGATGCTTGAAGGAGAAGAGGTAATCAGCTCTCAGCTCTTTCTCATTGAGGTGTCGAATGCTTTTTGGAAATACCATAAAGCGGGTCTTCTTGATGAGAAAACGGTATGCGCCAACATCGAGAAAGCGATCGCTCTCGTAGACGAGTTCTGTGATCTTGATAAAACCCAGTGCTGCGAGGCCACGAAAGAAGCGATGCGCTTGCGCCATCCCGTTTACGACATGCTGTACTTCGTGCTCGCGCGGCGCAATGCGGCCACGTTGTTCACGCTGGATCGCAAGCTGCAACAGTTGTGCTTGGACAACGGGGTGGACTGTGTGCTGACCGATACGAACTTCTAGCGGGTCGTTCGCGCGCATTTTGCATGAAACCGGATACCTGTTTCGACCCGCGCGCCTTCGATACTGTACAATGGCTAAGTTTGAGTAACGTTTGCCGCGTCACGGAGGGGCGGCGAATGCAGATAGCAGTGCTGAGGAGCAAGGAACCAACGTTATGACGGACTTCATGAACGAATACTGCATGCACACCGCCACGTGCGGCGAGCTGCGCAAAGGCGACGTCGGCCGCGAGGTCGTGCTGTGCGGCTGGGCGTGGCACAACCGCGACCACGGCGGGCTCATCTTCGTCGACCTGCGCGACCGCGCGGGCTACACGCAGGTGGTCGTCGATCCCGACTGCGTGAGCGCCGACGACTTCGCGAAGGCCGAGCACCTGGGCCGCGAGTACGTGCTGAAAATCGCCGGCACCGTGCGCGAGCGCGGGGCGGAGGCCGTGAACCCCAACATGGCCACGGGCGAGATCGAAGTGCTGGCGAAGTCCGTCGAGGTCCTGAACACGAGCGTGACGCCGCCGTTCTCCATCGAGGACGGCATCGAGACGGACGAGACCACGCGCATGAAGTGGCGCTACCTGGACATCCGCCGTCCCGAGATGTATCAGGCCCTGCACTTGCGCCACAAGGTGGCCCAGGCCATGCGCGGCGCGCTGAACGAGCGCGGCTTCCTGGAGGTGGAGACGCCCATCCTGGCGAACTCCACGCCCGAGGGCGCGCGCGACTACATCGTGCCGAGCCGCCCGAACCCGGGCCGTTTCTACGCGCTGCCCCAGAGCCCCCAGCAGTTCAAGCAGATGCTGATGGTGGGGGGCATCGAGCGCTATTACCAGATCGCCCGCTGCTTCCGCGACGAGGACCTGCGCGCCGACCGCCAGCCCGAGTTCACGCAGGTGGACATCGAGATGGGCTTCGTGCAGGGCGAGGACGTGATGAACCTCATGGAGGACGTCATGGCCGAGACGCTGGCGGCCGTGGGCGTGGAGCACGCCTTCCCGCTTGAGCGCATGCAGTACCGCGAGTCCATGGACCGCTTCGGCAACGACCGTCCCGACACGCGCTTCGGCATGGAGCTGGTGGACATCACCGACATCGTGAAGAACACGGGCTTCAAGGTGTTCTCGAGCGTGGCGCAGTCCGGCGGCGTGGTGAAGGCCATCAACGCGAAGGGCGCGGGCGACTGGAGCCGCGGCGACGTGGAGAAGCTGGCCGACATCGCAGCCGAGAACGGCGCGAAGGGCATGGCCTGGATCGCGTTCACGACCGACGGCAAGGAGAAGAGCCCCATCATCAAATTCTTCAGCGACGAGGAGTTCGCCGCGCTGAAGGAGGCCATGGACGTGGAGCCGGGCGACCTTCTGCTGTTCGCCGCCGACACCTACGAGGTGGCGAGCGCCGTGCTGAGCGCGCTGCGCCTGCATATGGCCGACGCGCTGGACGTGCCGCGCGAGGGCCATCAGCTGCTGTGGGTGGTGAACTTCCCCATGTTCAAGTACGACGAGGACGAGAAGAAGTACGCCGCCGAGCACCATCCGTTCACCCACGTGCTGGACGAGGACGTGGACAAGATCGAGAGCGACCCGCTGGCGTGCGGCAGCTACAGCTACGACTTGGTCATGGACGGCTTCGAGGTGGGCGGCGGCACCATCCGTATCCACAACGCCGACGAGCAGCGCGCCGTGCTGCGCACGTGCGGTTTGACCGACGAGGAGATCGAGGAGAAGTTCGGCCACCTCATCCACGCGCTTGAGCTGGGCGCCCCGCCGCATGGCGGCATCGCGCTGGGCCTCGATCGCTTGGTCATGCTGCTGGGCGGCAAGGCGTCCATCCGCGACGTCATCGCCTTCCCGAAGACGAGCTCCGCGAGCGATCCGATGACCGGCGCCCCGAGCGCCGTGACGGGCCGCCAGCTCAAGGAAGTCAACCTGCGCACGCTGTAGGGAAGCGAGCGAAAGAACGCATCGAGGGGCCCGTTGATCTCAACGGGCCCCTGTTCTATCCGAATGCGTTGTCGTCTGCGCCGGACTACGCCGCTGGTTCGCCGGTCTGGGCCTTGTCTTCCAAAGGCTTGCGCTGCCGGTTCAGGCGATCGAACTTGTTCTTATCGGTTTCGGCCATGCCTTGGCCGGGATCGTGACGTTTATCGAACAGCGGATCGGCGGCGTTGGTCCAGATGCGCTCGGCCACAGGTTCCCATTCCTCGATGGAACGCGTGCACTTGGCGCACAGGTCGCGCGCGCTTTCCTTCGCCTGCAGGTCGGTGGAGTGGGCGCCGGCGGTTTCCACCATGTCCGCCAGCACGTCCCGGTTCTCCAAGATGGGGCAGGGGCGCAGCAAGTTGTCGTTGAACGGCTGCCGCTCGTAGTACTGCATGAAGATCGGAGATTTCAGGGCATCGAGCAACGTCGTCTCGCGTATGTTCGCGTTGGCGTAGTGCGCGAACACGCACGGCTCCACGTCGCCGGCGGCGTTGATATGCAAATAGCGTCGTCCGCCGGCGATGCATCCGCCCACGAACTCGCCATCGTTTTGGAAGTCGAGGGTGAACAGCGGTTTCTTGCTGCGCATCTCGCGGACGAAGCGGTAGAGGCGTTCGCGCTGGTCGGCTTGCACCATGAGTTCGACGGGCGCGTCCACGCCTACGGGCATGTAGGTGAATATCCAGGCGAATAGGACGCCCTGGCCGATCATCCAGTCGAAGAACTCCTCGGAGGCGATGGAATCGGCGTTGGCTGACGTGTAGCAGCACGAGACGCCGAAGGGGAGCCCGTGCTGTTTGAGCAGGCGCATTGCCCGGACGACCTTTTGGTACGTGCCCTCGCCGCGGCGTCCATCGGTTGCTTCCTCGAAGCCTTCCACGCTGATGGCGGGAATGAAGTTCTTCACGCGCAGCAAATCTTGGCAAAACTCTTCGTCTATGAGCGTCGCGTTGGTGAACGAGAGGAACGAGCAGTCGGGGTGCGTTTCACAGAGCGCGATGAGATCCCGCTTGCGCACGAGCGGCTCGCCGCCCGTGTAGATGTACACGTAGGTGCCGAGCTCGGTGCCTTGGCGGATAATGGAGTCCAGTTCGTCGTAGGAGAGGTTTTCCTGGTGACCGTACTCGGCGGCCCAACAACCGGTGCAGTGCAAGTTGCAGGCGCTCGTAGGATCCATGAGGATGGCCCAGGGCACGTTGCAGCGGTGCTTCTCGCGCATGGTCTCCTGCTTTGGCCATGCCATGAGGTTGCCGTCAACGAGGAACGTCTTGATGAAGTCGTTGCGCATCGCGGGATTCAGCTCGAGCACGCGCGTGATGAGCTGGTGCCAATTGCTCTGCTGGTCGATAGCGTTGCGGAAGGCGGTCCTCTGACTGGGGAACAAGTCGGCAGGTGCTACCTTGTCCAGCATATCCATGATCTTGGTGGCGTTGCGCTCGGGGTCTTCCAAGAGATAATCGAGCGTCTTCTCGAAGGCCGCGTGCTTGATTTGATCGGTTGCCTTCATCGCTTCCTCCTCTAATGCATTGATTGTTCCACGAATGCCGAATAATCATCTTACGTAGATTCCGGTAACGAAATGAAGAAGGGCGATCGCCAAGTTGGAAACGAATGGATCTATCTGGGTGTTCTGCAGAGGATCGGGTTCGATCAACTTAGCTGGAAAGACGACGGCTTGCGATGGCGCGGCACCGCAAGGCAAAGGATTCCTGCGGTCTCGACGGCGAACGCGATGGTCGAGACTGTGTGCTTTTGGTTGCTTCAGAGGGTTGGGGTTCGACCGGATTTTGCGCTTCCTTTATACTGGAACGGTTGTTGTTTTGAGTATCTCGAATGGGCCGGGGCGGCGCCATGTTCCGAACCTGGTCAGGTCCGGGAGGAAGCAGCCATAAGGGACCGCTGGCGAGCGCCCCTGCCTATTCGAGATACTTTTTTGTATCGGGCTGTGACCGCGAGGACGACATGGACATCATCAATTTCTTCGTCAACCTGCTCTCGGATCCGCGGGGGGCTATCGCGGGCTGGATCATCGCGCTGGGGCCGCTGTGGGTGTACTCGCCGCTGTTTCTCATCGTGTTCGTGGAGACGGGTCTTGTGTTCTTCCCGTTTTTGCCGGGCGATTCGCTGTTGTTCGCGGCAGGCGTGTTCTCTGCCGACGGTGGAGGGTTGAACGTCTGGGCTACGCTCATCGTGTTCTACGTTGCCGCTATCTTGGGCAACACGTCGAATTACTGGATCGCGCGGTTCTTCGGCGTGCGCATCATCGATTCCGGCAAAGTGAAAGCGCTCACGCCTGAACGCATGAGCAAGCTCGACCATTTCTTTGCCAAATACGGCGGGCTCACCATCGTCATCACGCGCTTCATGCCGTTCTTCCGCACGTTCGCCCCGTTCATTGCGGGTACCGGCCATATGAACTTCGGCAAGTTCACGCTGTTCAACTGCATCGGCGGCATAGCCTGGGTCAGCCTGTTCGTTTTGGTGGGATACTTCTTCGGCGGTATTCCGCTCGTGCAGGATCACTTCGAGGTCATCGTGCTGGGCATTGTCGCCGTGTCGGTGGCTCCGGCTATCATCGGCGCCGTCAAGGCCGCTATGAGCTCGCGCAAGAAGAAGACGGCTGACGGACGCACGCAGGCCCAAGCCGAGATCGATGCCGAATTGGTCGAGGAGCTCGAGCTGCGCGGCGCTCATGCGGCAGTCGAAGAAGGGCTCTCCGGCAAGCATGCGGCCCCTGTCGCGAAGGCGGTTCAGGAGATGCCGCACGGCGCTCATGCGAAGGCGGAGTCCGAAACGGAGTAGCAGGGAAGAGGGCGTACGCGATGGCAGAGGCACTTTACCGTAAATACCGGCCGCAGATCTTCGAAGACGTTGTCGGTCAGGAGCATATAGAGCGCACGATCAAAAACGCGATCGAACAGGACAAGGTGAGCCACGCCTACCTGTTCACGGGTCCGCGCGGCACCGGCAAGACCACCACGGCTCGTCTGCTGGCGAAAGCCTTGCTGTGCGAATGCGGCCCTACCTCCGAGCCTGACGGCACGTGCGATGACTGCGTGATGATTGCGAACGGCGAACATCCGGACGTCTACGAGCTGGACGCCGCGTCGCGTACGGGTGTGGAGAACGTGCGCGAGGAGATCATCGGTCGCGTCCAGTTCGCTCCTACGCGCGGGCGCTATAAGATCTATATCATCGACGAGGTTCACATGCTTTCGACGGCGGCGTTCAACGCGCTGTTGAAGACGCTCGAGGAGCCGCCGAGCCACGTGGTGTTCATCCTGGCCACCACCGATCCGCAGAAGGTGCCCGAGACCATCCATTCGCGTTGCCAGCGGTTCGACTTCCGCCGCATCTCGGCCGAGTCCATCGTGTCGCGCCTGGGTGCCATTTGCGTGTCCGAGGACGTGGAGTTCGAGGGCGAGGCGCTCGATCTGATCGCCCATCGCGCCGAAGGCGGCATGCGCAACGCGCTGACGTCGCTCGAGCAGCTGATCGCGTTCGGCGAGGGCAAGGTGACGATGGAGGTGGCCGAGAGGCTATTGGGCTCCATCGACACGAACGACCTGGCCGAGATCGTGCGCGCAATCGGTACGCGCGACGTGGCCTCGTGCTTCCGCTGGACGGCGGAGTACGTGGAAACGGGTGCGGATCTGGCGCAGTTCGTGCGCGATTTGGCCGAGCATATGCGCAACATGTACGTGCTGTCGCTGGCGGGCGCCGACGTGGCGCTCGAGGTGAGCGAAACCGTGCGGCGCGAGCTTGCGAGCGAGCTGCCGCTGTTCGGCCCTGACCGCCTGGCGCGCCTGCTGGGCGTGCTGGGCGACCTGTCGGCCGAGTTGAAGACGTCGACGAACCCGCGTCTGTCGTTCGAGATCGCGCTCACGCGCATGGTGCGGCCCGATTCCGACTTGACGCTGGAGGCTCTTGCCGAGCGCATCGAGGCGCTGGAGAGCGGGCACTCCGCGGTTGCGCACGTGATCGGGGGAGGGGCTGCCGCGGTTGCCGCCCCTCAGGTTGCGGCGGCTTCGGCTTCCCAGGTTTCGGTTGCGCCCGTGCCGGCTTCTCCGCCTGCATCCCCTGCGACCCAGGGGGCTCCGATGCCCGCCTCCCAGCCTTCCGCGGCTCCCGCTTCCGCTCCTGGTCCCGATCGCGCATCGTCGGCCGAACGCGCTGGGGCGGTGCCTGCCGCGTCGGTGCAACCCGTCGCTGCTCCGCAGGTTGCGGCGCCGTCGCGCGAGGCGGGCGGCGTCCCGCCGCAAGGGGCGGAGGGCGTTTCGGCTCCTCGACCCGCATCGCCCGTGATGCAATCTCAGGCTCCGTCCGCCGCGGCCCCCTCCGACCAGCTCAAGGCCAGCCTGCAGAATCCGGCCGCCTTGCAGCGCGTGTGGCAGGCGGTGCTGGCGACGCTCAAGAAGAACAAGGCTGCTTACGGCGTGCTGTTCCTCAACACAAAAGCGGTGTACGACGCGGGCAAGGACACGTTGATCATCGAGTTCCCGGCCGAGAACTCGTTCGCCTTCAAGGCGGTGCAGAAGCCCGACGTGCAGGAAGCGGTGTCGGTCGCGCTCAACCAGGCGTGCGGCGAGTCGTTGCACTTCGCGTATGCGCAGGGCGGCGCGGTTGCCACGGCGGCGGCTCCGGCCGCGCGTCCTGCGCCGACGTCGGCTTCCGCGCCGTCGCCGACGCCGCGTCCGACGCCTGCTCCGGCCCAGCGCCCGCAGCAGCCTCAGCAGGCGGCTCCGGCGGTTTCTGCTCCCGCGCCGCGCCCGATGCCCGTGCCGGACTACGACATACCTCCGTACGAGGACGAGGTGGTTCCGTACGATGACGGTTACGTCTCGTCCGCGCCGACGCCCGCGCCTGCTCCGAATCCAGCTTCGGCGCCGACGCCTGCTGCCGCCCCGGCTCCCGCGGCTCCGGCTCCGACTCCGGTGGATGCTCGCACGTCGGCGACGCCCGAGCCTGCGGTGCGGCAATCGCCCGAAGAGCTGCAGGCCATTCTGGCCGCCGGTTTCGGCGATGGCGTGCGCGTCGAAGAAGTGAGAGAATAGCGCGACAGCTAGTTCGCCGCACGTATGCGGCTTGTTCGAAACGACCATGACAGATAGGAGACGACGATGTCGAAACGAGGCGGTTTTCCCGGCGGCGGCGGTAACATGGGCGCCATGATGAAGCAGGCGCAGAAGATGCAGGCCGAGCTTGCGCGCGCCCAAGAGGAGATCAAGGACATGACGTTCGAGGCCACCGCCGGCGGCGGCATGGTGAAGGTGGTTGCGAACGGCGACATGACCGTGGACAGCATCGTCATCGACCCCGAGGCCGTGGATCCCGAGGACGTCGAGATGCTGCAGGACATGGTGGCCGCCGCGGTGAACGAGGCGCTGCGCGGCGTGTCCGAGATCAGCTCCCAGCGGTTGAACGCCGCGACCGGCGGCTTGAACATCCCGGGCCTCATGTAACCAGGTTCGGAGAGAATCGCGATCATGTACGCTGCGCCGTCCATTCAGAAACTGCTCGACGAGCTTGAGCGCTTGCCGGGCGTGGGGCCGAAGTCGGCGCAGCGTATCGCGTACTGGATCCTCAACGCCGATAAGGCTACGGCGCTGCGCTTGTCGGATGCCATCGCCGAGGTGAAGGAAACGGTGCGCTTCTGCTCGCGCTGCTTCAACTACGCCGAGGACGACCTGTGCGAGATCTGCCAGTCGTCCAAGCGCGACGCAGGCATCATCTGCGTGGTCAGCGAGCCGCGCGACATCCCGCCCATCGAGCGCACCGCGGTGTACAACGGCGTGTACCATGTGCTGGGCGGCGCCCTTTCCCCGATGGAGGGCATCGGCCCCGACGAGCTGCGCATCGCCCAGCTTATGAAGCGCCTCGCATCCGACGAGGTGCGCGAAGTGGTGCTGGCCACGAACCCCAACGTTGAGGGGGAGACCACGGCGACCTACCTCGCCCGACTCATCAAGCCGCTCGGCATCGCCGTCACCCGTCCCGCCAGCGGCCTGCCCGTCGGCGGCGACCTCGAGTTCGCCGATGAGGTTACCCTCGGCCGCGCTATCGAAGCCAGACGGCCGCTGTAGGGGAGGCGGGCAGGGGAGTTTACTCCTCTCGCTTGCGAGTTTAATCTTGCCGCGAACGTATCGAAGCGAGCGTATGAAGTACTATGGGACGTATGGCGACGGCATTGACGGGTGATGTCGGGTGCCGAAGGGGCGAGGGGGACGTATGAGGGCTTGGCCGGCGGCGAAATACCTGACGTACTGTTTCTGGCGTTCGTGGATCCTCGTGGTGTATACGGCGCCGATCTGGAGCTACGTAGCGAACGGGACAGGGTCCGCATCGTGCTCGTTCTCCATGTATGCTTGGTCGACCGTTGCATTCGCGCTGGTCGCGGCTCTGTTGGCGTTGTTCCATGAAAAGGCTTCTCTCGTTTTGGCGCGCAAGGGCGTTATGTGCCTTGCGGGCGTAATCTCGTCGGTCGGCATGTTGATGGAATATGCGGGCGCGTTTCTGTTCTTTGACGGAGCCAACCTGCTGTTCGTGTCGGGAGCGCTCCTAACGGGCGTCGGCACCGCGTTCATTGCCGTACGCGCCGGTCAGATCTACGCGGCGACGCGTCCGGTGGTGGCCGTGACGAACACGGCGCTGTCCGAGTTGGCCTCCGGGCTCGTCTTCTTCTTCGTGGTGGGCACTGTGCCGCAGATCGCGCTGTTGGTGGCGGCGCTATTGCCGTTGGCCGCCGCGTTGATGACGCTGTTCGAGTCCGACGCGGACGCGACGCGCGGACTTGTGCGTCGCCGCGCGGCCGACATCGATGCGGCCACGCGTCGTGCAAGCGTCTTCGCGTTCGCGCGCTTCCTCGTAGTGGTGTTCCTGCTCACGTTCATGGCGAACCTGTCGAAGGGCGCTTTCGCCCTGCAAGATGCCGAGGCGTCGTTAGCGAGCGGCACGATAGGCGTGTCGCTGGTCATTTTGGTCAGCTTCGTGTTGGTGCTGGTGAGCAGCTTGCTCAAATCGTTCGATTTCGGCGTGGCGTATTACCCGCTCGTGCTCATGCTCGTGCTGGCCGTGGTGGTGGTGTTCTCGTCGGATGCGGGCAATATGGCCGCTGCGGCGGTGATCGTGCTGGTGTACTGCTTGTTCTCTCTGTTCATGTGGTGCTTGCTGACGTATTTGGCTCGCAGCGATTATTGGAGTTCGATTCAGGTGTTCGGGTACGGACGCTCGGTTTTCGCGCTCGGTTCGTTGGCAGGGCTCGTCGTGGGGCAGGGTTACCCGCTTGCCGAGATGGATGGCTCTGAGTCGTTCATCGTCGGCTTGGTGTTGGCGTTTTTGCTGGTGGCAGCATCCATGCTGATTTTCAGGGAAAGCGATGTGCGCAAGATCACCAGCGCGGGATGGCTGGCGGTCGAAGCGGTGGCCCCGAAATCGTCGGTATCGGACGGGCTCGATGTCGTTCGCGATGCCGTCGTCGCAGACGACTCTCGCGACATGTTTTCCGAGGAGGTGATCGCCGAGATGGGGTCCGGGGTCGATGCCGATGGGTTCGCGGCCGATCACAACCTCACTGCACGCGAGCGCGAAGTGTTCGAGCTTATGCTGCGCGGCCGCGATGCGAAGTCCATCGGCGAGGCGCTGGTCATCTCCGACAACACTGCGAAGGCGCATATCCGCAGCATCTACGCCAAGACGGGCGTGCACACGCGTCAGGAGTTCATCGACGCCACCGAGCATGTGATGCGCTGAGCCGTTAACGATCTCGCCTCCCCTCGATGGCCGCCTCTGCGGCCATTGCTTTGTCTAAGGGTTGTTTCTCCTGATGAAAAGACAGTTTACTCCTGCAGTCAGCCGGTTTAGCCCTTCCAGGCGATAGGCGAGCGCCTTCGTCGCGCGCACAATCTCTCTCGTGAAGGTCGCAGGAACGTTCTACCCCTGCGGCCGTAAGGAGACGAGAGAGAAAGGCGATGTGTATGAGTCAGCTCAACATGTCGAGGCGCGGGTTCGTGAAAGCCGCAGCCGCCACCGGAGCGCTTGCCGCATTCGGCGCGACGGCGGTCGACGGCGCGACGTTCCGCGAAGCGCATGCCGACGAGACGACCTCCCAAACAAAGAAGGTCTACACCTCGTGCCAAGCGTGCATCTGCAGCTGCGCCGTCATCGCGACGGTGCGCGACGGACGCGTCATTCGGCTCGAAGGCAATCCGGAAAGCCCCATCAGCCGCGGAGGCCTGTGCGCGAAGGGCCTTTCGGGCATCCAAGCGCTGTACAACCCCTGTCGCAACAAGTACCCCATGAAGCGCGTGGGGGAGCGCGGCACGAACAGCTTCGAGCGCATCAGCTGGGATCAGGCTATCGAGGAGATCGCGCAGAAGCTCACGCAGGACTTCTTCAAGTACGGCGGCGAGTCGCTGGTGACCTCTACGGGCGGCGGCGGGAACCCGCACTTCAGCTCGCCGTGTCGCTTCACGCAGGCGTTGGGATCGCCGAACATCTTCGAGCCGGGCTGCGCGCAGTGCTTCCTGCCGCGCATGGCCACGTTCTCGCTCATGTACGGCGGCAGCAAGTCGGGCACCACGTCGATGGCCGATTCCAAGTACGGCGGCTGTTCGTCGCTGTACTTCCCGGAGGACAATCCTATCCAGACGCTGGTCATGTGGGGCACCTGCACCAGCTACCACGCGCCCAGCGGTTCGGGGCGCGCCATTGCCGAGCTGCGCGCACGCGAGCAGGGGCTCAACATGGTAGTGGTGGACCCTCGCTTCACGCCCGATGCGGCTATGGCCGACGTGTGGCTGCCCATTCGTCCCGGAACCGACGTGGCGCTTATGATGACGTGGATCCGCTACATCATCGAGAACAAGCTGTACGACGAAGATTTCTGCAAGCGTTGGACGAACCTGCCGTACCTCATCGACACCGATACGAAGAAGATGCTGCGCGCCTACGAAGTGGGCCTGGGCGAAGCCGATGCGGAAGATGCGGAAAAGACGTTCGTGGTGTGGGATCAGAAGACGAACTCCGCGAAGGCGCTGCCATGGCCGTACGACGAAGCGCTGGACCCCGCGTTCTTCGGCACGTACGAGATCGACGGCGTCGAATACCCCACGGCGTTCACGCTGCTGCAGGAGCGCGTGGACGAATGGACGCTCGAAAAGGGCTGCGAGGTATGCTGCCTTGAGAAGGACCAGGTGGAGAAGGCCATCCGCATCTACGCGGAGAACGCGCCGTCCGGCCTGGTTCTGGGCGTGGCCACCGACATGAGCCCTCAGTCGGCCCAGGGTACGGAAGGCGCCTGCATCCTGGAGTTCTTGCTGGGCAACGTGGAGAAGCCGGGCGCGCTGCTGCAGCGTTTCCCCGACCCGCCGAACAAGGTGGATCTCGGCACTATGAACACGCTGGTCACAGGCGATATGCTGGAGAAGCGCCTAGGGTATCGCGAGCACAAGGGCCTGGGCATCTGGTCGCATGCGCACATCCCCACGGTGTTCAAGGCCATCACCACAGGCGAGCCGTACCAGCCGCGCAACTGGATGGAGCGCTCTGGCAACAAGCATGCGATGATCGGCAACGCGGGGCAGCTGTCCGAGATCATCGACAAGATGGAGATGATCTGCCATCTGTACATGTACCCCACGGCCTTCACCATCGAAGCGGCCGATTACGTTCTGCCCACGCAGGAGTGGCTGGAGAGCTATTTCACCATCGCCCACGCGAACAAGATCATCATCCGCCAGCCGGTGGTGCACTTGTACGAAACGGTGAACGAGGGCGTCATCTGGTCGGAGATCGCGCATCGTTGCGCCGAGCTGGGCAATCCGTTCGCTCAGAAGGCCTTCGACAAGGAATACCTGGCAACGCTGGGCACCGATCTGGTGTACTGGCGCGGCCAGCAGGAAATGATGGACTTCCATATGGGCTCGCTGCCTATGAGCTGGGACGAACTGGCCGAGATGGGCACGTACGAGTGGATCTCCAAGGAAGACTACCTGACGTATTACACCTACAAGACCATCGATCCGAAGACGGGCAAGGAGAAGGGCTGGAACACGCCGTCCAAGAAGGTCGAGCCGTATTCGGAAGGCACGCTCATGCTAGGCCGCACGGGCGAGCCGTGGGCGAGCGCCGAGGGCAAATCCTACGTCATGCCGCCGGCCGACGAAGATTACGATCCTTTGATCTACTATCTGGAGCCCGAGGAGACGAACCTCACCGATACGGAATATCCCATCATGCTGACCCAGGGACGCATTCCGCACTACCATCACGGCACGTTGCGCAACATTCCGTATCTGCGCGAGCTGTATCCGGTGCCGCTGGTCAGCATCCATCCCGAGACCGCCGAGAAGTACGGCGTGGAGGACGAGCAGTGGGTGTGGGTGGAAAGCCGTCGCGGCAAGGTGCGCGGGAAGGCGCATGTGACAGCGGGCATCGCAAAAGACGCCGTGCACATGGAACGCTTCTGGAATCCCGAGTACCTGGACACCGACACGCCGAGCAAGGCCTGGACTGAGATGAACGTGAACATCCTCACCAAGACCGACGGGCGTTACAGCCCCGAGCACGGCACGTACACGCTGCGCGGCTTCACGGTGAAGGTGTACCCGGCTCCCGAAGGCGCGCCTGAAGGCGCATGGATCAACCCGACCGATTTCGAACCGTGGATGCCTGAATTCAGCGAATCCACTGAGGTGGTGTTCAAATAATGGCTCATTACGCTATCGTCGTCGATCTCGACCGCTGCATCGGCTGCCACGGCTGCGAGATCGCCTGCAAGAACGAGAACAATATCGCATTGGGCGAGTACTGGAACAAGGTGGTGGAACGCGGGCCTTTCGGCGAATATCCCGATTTGGAGATGTATTTCCTGCCCACCATGTGCCAGCAGTGCCAGGATGCGCCCTGCGTGAACGTGTGTCCCACCGGGGCCAGCTATCGCGACGCCGACGGCATGGTGCTGGTGGACAAGGAGAAGTGCATCGGCTGCAAATACTGCATGATGGCCTGCCCGTACGGCGTGCGTTCATGGAACGCGGCCGAGAGTGTGGTGGAGAAGTGCACGCTGTGCGCGCATTTGTCCAAGAACGGCGAGCTTCCCATGTGCGTGCGCACGTGCTCGGCCGGCGCCCGGTTCTACGGCGATATCGACGACCCCTCGTCCGATGCGTCGAAGGCTCTTGCCGCGGCCGATCCCGCCAGCATCCACACCCTGCAAGATGTGGGGAACCATCCGGCGACGCACTACATTCTGTCGCCGAAACGCGCCGCTTGGAAGGAAGGTGAGTAGCCATGACGATCCAGTGGTCTTTGGTTCTGTTCACGGTGCTGTCGGGATGCGGTGCCGGACTGTTCGCCTGCACGGCCCTCGATGAATTTCGCGGAGGCGCGGCGTCGAAGGTGCGCTTGCCGGCATGCGCGGTGGCGGTGGCGCTGCTGGTGGTGGGCGGCATCGCGTCGGCTACGCACCTGTCGCACGTCGATCGCATGATGGCGGTGCTGGCTCATCCTACGGCGGGCATCTTCCTGGAAGCTTTGCTGCTGGGCCTGCTGGCGGTTTGCATCGCGGTATACGCGCTGCTGGTGAAGCGCGAGGCATCATCCGGAGCCCGCAAGGCGCTCGCCGCGACGGGTATCGTGCTGGCCGTGGCGTTCGCGTTCGCCTGCGGCGTGTCGTACATGATGACGTCGCGCCCGGTCTGGAACACCGTCGCGCTTCCGTTGGCCTACTTGGGAACGGCGCTGGCGACAGGTGCGGCGTTGTACCTGGTGCTGTGTGCGGCGCTCAAGGTTGACGAGGGCGACGTGAAGAAAGCCGGCGTGTACGCGGCGGCGGGCGGTGCGCTGTCGCTGGTGTTGACGGTGGCGTTCGGCCTTGTCAGCGGTACCGCCTTCGGCGATCAGGCCGCGCTCTTCTGGGTGGCCGTGGTGCTGTGCGGTTCTGCGGCGCCGGCGGTTTGCGGCGTGCTGGTCGCGCGTAAATCCGGCGGCGCGCTTTCGTTGGGCGTGGTGGCGCTGGCGGGCGCCCTGGTGGGCTCCGTCGCCGTTCGCGCGGTGATGTGGCTGGTAGGCACGGCAGTGGCGAACTACTTCGGGTTCGCGTTGTAACCGGAGATCCCCCGAGCGCCGTATCGCGCGGCGCCCGGGTTCGAGGATGAAAGCAAGGCGAGAGTATGGCTGACTACACAAGGCGAGCCTTTCTGGGATTCACCGCCGCCACGGCCGCGCTCGCGGGCGTGGGCGCCTCGGCGATCGCCTTCGCGGGCGAGGGCGGGCTGCTGCGACCGCCGGGCGGCCAGGACGAAGGCGCGTTGGTGGCTGCATGCGTGAAGTGCGACCGCTGTCGCTCGGCATGCCCGACGAACGTGGTGGGGGTAGCGCATGTGGAGGATGGGCTGCTGCAAGCTCGCACCCCCGTGCTCGACTTCCACAAAGGGTACTGCGATTTCTGCGGAAAGTGCCAGACGGCCTGCCCGACCGGGGCGTTGGGGTCGTTCGATCCCCAGCGCGACAAGCTGGGCGTGGCGGTGGTGCAGAAGGACCGCTGCATCGCGTACTTCGAAGGATGCGTCGAATGCGAGAAGGCGTGCCCGTACGAGGCGATCGCGTTGGACGATGTCGGGCATCCGGTGATCGATGCAGCGAAGTGCAACGGTTGCGGCGTGTGCGAGAACGTGTGCCCCGCGCTCGTGTACCGTTCGTTCGCGGGCGGGTCTCGGCGGGGCGTTGTCGTGGTGGCGCCCGAGCGCTACGAGCGTTTGGGGAGGACGACGGTTGAGGGCGAGAGCGAGATGATCGTATGAAACGGGAAGGGAAGCGGCGCGTGAGGGCGTCGACGTTGCGCGTGCTGAGCGCGCTCGGCGTGGCGGCTCTCGTGTGCTTGGGGCTGGCGTTGCACACCGGCACCGGCACGCCCAGCTCGTTCGGCATCGCGGACATTGCGGCGCTCTGCCCGCTCGGCGGTGTCGAGGCGGCCATTGCTTCGAGAACGGTTGTCCCGCCCCTGCTCATCGGGCTGGCGGTGGTCGTAGCGCTGACGCTGCTGTTGGGCCGGGCCTTCTGCGCCTGGGGCTGTCCCGTCCCGTTGTTGAGACGGGTGTTTCGAGGAAAGAAGGCCTCGAAGCGCGATGCTTCTTCACCGGATTCCGGGCCTCTCGATGTCCCGGCGTCCGAGCGCGGGGGCTTGCGCGATTCGCGCAACTGGGTGCTGGGCGGGGCCATCCTCTCGACGGCTGCGTTCGGGTACCCGGTGTTCTGCCTTGTGTGCCCGGTCGGTTTGACGTTCGGAACGCTCGTCGTGGTGTGGAGGGTGTTCCAGTTCAACGAGGTCACCTGGTCGCTTCTGGTGTTTCCAGCCATGCTCGTGCTGGAGTTGGCAGTGCTGCGGAAATGGTGCCATCGGTTCTGTCCGCTGGGAGCGCTGCTGTCGTTGGTGTCGCGCGGCAACCGCACGTTCCGGCCGCAGGCGAACGTCGGGACGTGCTTGCATGCGGCTCACGGCGAGCGCTGCCATCGGTGCGCCGACGCGTGCCCGGAAGGCATCGACTTGCATGATCGGGCGGCTTCCGCTCCGCTCAACGAGTGCGTGAAGTGCCGCGAGTGCGCCGACGCGTGTCCCGTGCACGCCATCACGTTTCCATTCCTGTCCAAGAAAACCCTGCTCGAGCCTTCTGCGGCCGAGCGCGATACGAAGGAGGAGCAATGAATGTCGAAGAGGTGTTCAAGGCCGCACCGGGATGCCAGAAGGTGCTGATGACCGCGTTGAAAGCGTGCCGTACGCCGCGCACGCCCAGCGAACTGGACTCGATCATGGACGAGGTGCTCCGGTGCAACCGTTCGGTCTATCGTCCGGCGGAGCTGCGCGCGCTGCTGGAGCGCTACGGCGCGCTGGCGTACGAACCCAGCGAGGAAGAGCAAGCGGCGCAAGCTGCCCTTGAAACGGGAGAGGAACCCGAACTTGCCGTGGACGAGGACGGCAACTTCGTGACGACTGCGCCGGCCGAGGGCGTATGGGCGATCACCGAAGCCGGCGTTGCGTATCTCGATTCCGATCCTATCGGCGCGAAGGCGCAGGCGCTGCTGGCCAAGGACGCGGTCTACCTGCCGGTGTATCGCGCCTTGCTGGAGTTCGCCGCCGAATGCCCGCGCGACAAAAGCGCCATCGACGCGGTGATCGACCCTCATCCGCTCGTGCAGAATCCGCGCTTGTTCGCCGGATATTTCCTGGGCGAGCTGGAGCGCATAGATGCAATGGAGTGGGCCGATGCCTGGCATGTCACGGAGCGCGGTCTCGACTTGCTGGAAGCGCTGCGCGATGGAGAAGACGACGAAAGCGGCGTTGCCGCGAAGGAGGCATGATGATTGACGAGGGAATGCGCGCCTTGGCCGAGGCGCTCCGGCAGCAGAGTGCGGCGTACGGGTTCGTGGCGCGTTTGTTGCGCACCGAGGTGGATGACGAGGCTCTCGGGAGGCTGCGCGCGATGAGGTTTCCTGCCGCGAGCGGCAACGATCATCTCGATGCGGGCTATCGAGGGTTGTGCGCTTATCTGAACGCAGGCGGAGAGCGCCAGCGCGGCGATTTGGCCGTGGACTTCCTGCATACGTTCATCGGCGTGACGCAGGATCGAGAGCAGGTGGCTTTTCCGTACGAGTCGGTATACACCTCGCCTGAGCATCTGCTGATGCAGGATGCGCGCGACGAAGTGCTGGCGGCGTACCGTGCGGCAAAGGTGGTGTTGGTGGACGAAGCGTGCGAGCCCGAGGATCATCTGGCGTTCGAGTTGGAGTTCATGCAGCTGTTGGGAGAGCGCGCCGCCGAGGCGCTGGAAGCGGGGGACGATGGATCGTGCGCGAACCTTTTGGAGGCTCGCCGTGCGTTTCTCGAGGAGCATCTGCTGAACTGGGTTCCCGATTTCGCCGACGACGTGCAACGCGTTGCACGCACGGGATTCTATCGGGCGTTGGCCGACATCGTGTTAGGGGTGCTTGAAACGGATCAAGCGTTCCTGGAAGACGTGCTGGACGATGCCGCATAGCGCGGAACGCAGGCATAAAAAATGGGACGCGAACGTCCCAAAGAAAGACAAAGGGTTCTGCCCCCTCCAAAAAACAGAACCCTTATCTTTACCGAAGCATCAAAGCCTCTGTAAATGCACGGATTATTATACCACCCCTCTTCACGAAATCACAACATATATTTTCGGCGAACAACGAGCGGGGAGCTGAGCTGGGGCGACGATGCCGACGAGTTCGTATTCGGCTCGGTGCGACCGAGATCAACCTTTCGTCAGACGCAGGATGTCCTCGCGCGAGGAGACGTCGAGCTTGCGATAGATGTTGTGGATGTGGGTGCGCACCGTGTTCGGCGAGATGAACAGCACGTCGGAGATGTAGGCGCCGCTGTGGCCTTCGGCGAGGTAGGCGAGGATTTCCTGCTCGCGCGCCGTGAGGTTGTGCGCGTCCGCCAGCTGGGCGCAGCGGTCGGGCGAGCTTGCGGGCGTCGCCTCGTCCTCGGCGTGCTCGGCGGCGCGTTGTTCGTCGTGCGCATCGCGGGTGCGGCGCACGTACGACGAGAGCACCATGACGAACGCGTACAGCGTGGTGGTGACCGTCACCGCCACATGGACGAGGTCGTCGTCGAGCGCGCTTGCGAAGCTCTGGCCGGCGAAGGAGGCTGCGCAGAACAGCAGCACGGCGGTGGAGAACACGAGGTCGGCCGAGAACTCGCCCGCGTTCGCGATGGCGCATAGCGTGGCCAGCGTGAGGATAGCCGCCAGCGCGTACAGCGCGTAGGTCAGAAACGACACGAGCCCCGAACCGCTGCCCACCGATGCCGAGATGCTGGTGGCCGCCAGCAGCACCATGGCCATGAGCGGCAGGAACGTCTGGTGCATGCCGCCTCGCAGCGCGAAGCGCTTTTTGCGCAGGGTCGTGTACGCCAGCAGCGCCGCGGCATCGAGCGCGAGCGCGGCCAGGTAGGCGTCCTGGCTCTCGTTGAACGCGGTGCGCATGACGGCCATCGCGAACGCGAACACGAGCAGCCCCAGCCCGGGCGCGACGATCACGTCGGCCAGCGAGGCCAGGGTGGCGCCCGTCGTGCGGCCCTCGGCTCGTTCGGGGGTGGTCTGCACGGTGCCGTCCGCCGTTCCCGAGAACGCGAGAGGGACGATGACGGCCGCGATGGAGCTGAGCACGAACAGCACCGTCACGCCTGGCAGGGGCAGCACGGCGTACAGAAAGCAGATCCCGGCCGATAGCATGCTGGCAAGGGAAACGGCGACGAGCGCGCGCTTGATTTTGAAACGCGCGCATATGCGCCCCCACGTGAGCGCCAAGCACACGTCGCCGAGGGCGGCGGCCACGGCAAGCGCGATGAGCAGCGCCGTACCCAAGCTGCCGAACCAGGAGAAGTACGCGAACGCGAGCGCGCAGCACAGGTACAGCATGCCGCCCCCGGCGCCCAGCAGCATGGACGGCAGGCGCTTTCCCGCCAGCGACAAGCCGAGGAACAGCGCGCCGAACAGCGTGGCCGCCAACAGGGTGGTTTCGGCGAAGGTGCCCACGAACAGCAACGTATGCTCGAAGCGCAGAAACGAGATGACCGTTCCCGAATAGATGAGCAGCGTGGAGAACAGGCAGGCGACGCCCACGATGAGCGCTGTCATAGCGGGTAGGGAAAGCCCTTCGCCCGCCCGCCCGCGTTCGAGCTTGCCCGTTGTTTCGCGTTGCGTCTCGATAGCCGCCTCCTTCCCTCGCCGTGCGTCGCATTATAGCATCCGCGCATCTCACCTGCGCAAACAATCGGCGTTGAGGCGTCTACGTAAAACCGTTGAGAAGCATTCGCCATCTGCGGAAACGCAAATCAACGTTTTTTCGGATGGAAGCGTGCGTCGGTTCGGGCAAAGATGGGGTCGCAGGGTACGAAGCACAACGCAAAGGAGATGGGGAACATGGAACTTTCTCGCAGGAACTTCTTGGTGGGTGCCGCCAGCGCCGGCGTCCTCGGCGCGATGGCCGGGCTGACCGGATGCGCGCCGCAGGCGTCGTCCGCGTCGGCCAAGAGCGGCGACGTGTCGTCCGCCGACGCGGCGGTCGCGCGTCCGACCTATTACATGTGCGACGAGGATTGGCTGGGAAGCGCGCCCGAGATCGCCGACGCCGACATCAAAGAGACGAAAAGCTTCGACGTCGTGGTGGTGGGCGGCGGCCACGCCGGCACGCAGGCGGCGCTTGCAGCGGCGCAGGAAGGCGCGAAGGTCGCCGTCATCGAGAAGCACAACGACGGCGAGATCGTCTACCGCGGCGACGACATCTGCTCGTACAACTCCAAGATGCTGGAGGCGTGGGGCTTCGGCCCGTACGACCTCGACGAGATCGTCAACGAGTACGTGCGCCGCGCCAACGGCCGCTGCAACACCGAGGTTATCCGCTCGTTCGTGTACAACTCCGGCGAGATGATGGACAACCTGGCCTCGCTGATCCCCGACACATCGGACGTGTTCGACTACGAGGGCGGCCAGTGCATCGTGCAGATCGCCTACGACAAGCCCAGCGGCGCCGATTACCCCGTGGAAGTTTCGGGCTACAAGATGTGGGCGTCCACGGTGCAGACGGTGGGCACGAAGAACGAGCAGCCCGTGGGCAAGAAGCAGAAGACGGGCATCTCGCGTCTGGCCGAAATCGAGGAATACTGCCGCGACGCGGCCGAGGACCTGGGCGCCGAATGGTTCTGCGGGCAGACCGCGGCGCGCTGCGTGCAGGATGCCGACGGCGCTGTTAAGGGCATCATCGCCGAGGACGCCGACGGTAACTACGTGAAGTTCGAGGCGGCCAAGGGCGTCATCCTGGCCACGGGTGACTTCGGCGGCAACACCGACATGGTGTGGGAGCTGTGCTCCGAATGCGCCGAGAACGCCGAGCGCCACGGCGTGGACCGCGCCGAGCTCATGGGCATGACCGACTGCGACGGATCCGGCCATAAGATCGGGTGCTGGGCGGGCGGCGCCATCGAGAGCCATCCCCGCCCGGTTGCGGGCGACGCGCCCTCCATCTCGTTCGGCCCTTGGGGCTCCACGCCGTGTCTGTGGATGAACTGCAACGGCCAGCGCTTCATGAACGAATCGTTCGCGGGCCTCGTGCTGGCGCAGTCGTGCCGCCAGCCTATCAACCCGGAGGCCAAGATGGTGGGCAACTTCGCCATCATGGACAGCAAGTACATGAGCTACATCCAGGCGGGCGGCCTCGATCACGGCGCTCCCAACTGGGGCTTCCCCGAGGGCATCGAGGAGTTCCAGGCGCAGATGGAGGCGGCGGATCCCGCTGCCGGCACGGTGGAAGTGCGCGGTTTGGAGATCGCGAACCGCACGAGCCCGTTCGTGAACGAGATATTCGTGGGAGCCACGCTCGAAGACGCGCTGAAGAACGCCGGTCTCGAAGGCAAGGCGCTCGAGAACGCCAAGACCAGCGTCGAGCGCTACAACGAGCTGTGCGCCGCGGGCAAGGACACCGACTTCGGCAAGCCCGAGAACCTGCTGATCCCCATCGACGAAGGTCCGTTCTTCATTGCCACGCAGGGTACGAACAGGTTGTACGGCCCTGGCCTGAACACTCTGGCGGGTCTGTGCGTGAACGGCGATTACCAGGTGCTGACCGCTTCGAAGAGCGAGGTGATTAAGGGTCTGTACGCCGTGGGCAACACGATGGGCGAGCGCTACGGCAACGCCTACAACTGCCCCTCGGCCGGCAACAACATGGGCAACGCCATGACCAGCGGCCGCGTGGCCGGCAAGCACGCCGCGACCGCGTAGCTCTTCAACCTGCCATACCCTCCCTCCCTCGGAAGCCGCGCCTTTTGGCGCGGCTTCCGGCGTGCGGGGGAGCGCGCCCCGGCTCTCCTTCCCGGTGCGGGCGGCGCTTCGTGCTATACTGTGCGCCGAACGAACGGGGGAGCGCATGGTCAACATACCGAGCCCCGCCCTGGCTATCGTCGGGCGGCATAATTCAGGCAAGACGACGCTCATCGAGCAGCTCATCGCCGAGCTGGTGCGACGCGGGCGCGACGTGGGCAGCGTGAAGCATCACAGCCACGTGGGTTTCGACATCGACTATCCCGGGAAGGATTCGTACCGCCACCGCGCCGCTGGCGCGCGCGAGACGGTGATCGCCGCGCCCGGGCAGATCGCCCGCATCAAGTCCGTGGAAGGCGAGATCGAGTGCTCGGACATCGTGCGCAGCATGCCCGGCCACGACATCGTGGTGGTGGAGGGGTACCGCAAAAGCGGGCTGCCCACCATCGAGATCATGCGCTCGGGCAACGACGCCGACGCGCGGGTGGCCGACGTGTTCGCCGAGGGAGCGCGTTGCGGCTGGCCGCTGGGAACCGACTTCACCCAGTTCACCCGCGGCACCGTGCCTCCGGCCGACGACGATGCGGCGCGCGAGGAGCTGAGCCGTGCCGCGCAGCGGGTCGAGAGGGCTTCAGGAGACCATTTCAAGACGCAGCATCCCGACTACGCCGACATATCGAACAAGCTGCCGACGTCGGACACGGTGGCCGTCGTCACCGACATCGAGGAGGCGCGCCATGCCGCCGAGCTGTACCACGTGCCGGCGTTCGCGCTCGACGACATTGCCGGCCTCGCCGACTTCGTGGAGCAGCGTTTCGTGCGGCCGCGCGTGACCATGGTCATCCAGGCGGGCGGCGAGAGCAGGCGCATGGGGCAGAGCAAGGCGACCGTGCCGTTCGCGGGCCGGCCGCTGATCTGCCGGCTGGTGGAGCGTCTGGGCCCGGTTGCCGACGACCTCGTGATCACCACGAACGAGCCGGAGCGCCTGGACTTCCTGCACGCTGAGTTCCCGCAGTATCGCATCCAGCTGGTGCGCGACGCGTTCAACGTGCGCGGGGCGCTGCCGGGTCTGTACACGGCGCTGGAGGCTGCGCGCAACCCGTATGTGGCCGTGGTTGCCTGCGACATGGTGTTCGCTTCCCCGTCGCTCGTGGTGGCCGAGGCGCTGGCCATGAACGAGACGGGCGCCGACGTGGTGGTGCCGGTGAACAAGCACGGGTTCGAGCCGTTCCATGCGATGTACCGCCGCGCGGGCTGCCTGCCGGCCGTGAGCGCCGCGCTCGACCGCGGCGAGAAGCGCGCCCAAGGGTTCTTCGCGGACGTAGAGGTGTGCGAGTTCCCGCAGGAGCGCGTGCTGGAGGCCGAGCCCATGGGCGGCTGCTTCATCAACGCGAACACGCCCGAGGAGCTACGCGCCATCGAGGAGACGTTTCTCGAGAAGTAGCGGAAGACGAGACGAGGAATTGGCATGCCGAACCTGGTAGACATCGTGGAAGTGGCCGAGGCGCTGGAGTCGAAGGCCGTGTACCTGGCGAGCGATCGCTGCGTGGTGGTGCGCAACCGCCATGCGTCGTGCGCGAAATGCGCGGACGCCTGTCCGACGGGCTCGGTGTTCGCGGCCAACAACGTGTTGGAGCTTGACGGCGAGGGATGCGTGGCGTGCGGCGCCTGCACCACGGTATGCCCGGTGGAGGCGCTCATCCCGTTGCGCCCGCTGGACGAGGACCTCGCCTCCAGCGTGGCGTCCGCCGTGGCGGCAACCGGCGGGAAGGCCGTGTTCGCATGCGCGCGCATAGCGTCGAAGCGCCTGGCCGACCCGGCGAAGTACGCCGAAGTGCCCTGTCTCGCGCGCATGGAGGAAAGCGTGCTGCTGGGTCTTGCGGCGCGCGGCGTGGAGGATATCGTGCTGGTGGACGGCACGTGCGCCACGTGCAAGTTCCGCTCGAACGTGCCGGGCATCGACGCCACGGTGGCTTCGGCGAACGAGCTCATGGCCGCGCAGGGCTCGGACGTCTGCGTGCGGCGCGCGTCGGCGTTTCCCGACGAGGTGCTGCTCGAAGACAAGCGCACGCTGCTGGGCGAGTCGCGCCGCGGCTTCTTCACCAGCGCGCGCACGCGGGCGAAGGACGCCGCGGGCAAGACGGCCGAGGTGATGGTGTTCAAGAACGACAACGCCGCGCCGTCGCTGCGCGAGCGGCTGCGCATGTCCGACGCTGGCACGCTGCCGCAGTTCAACCCGCAGCGACGCATGCTGGTGCTGGATGCGATGGACCGGTTGGGCGCGCCGACGGTTCCCGAGATCGACACGCGGCTGTTCGGCTCGGTATCCATCGACACGCAGGCGTGCAGCTCGTGCAACATGTGCACGGTGTTCTGCCCGACGGGCGCGCTGCGCAAAAGCGAGCTGGTGCCTGAGGAGGGGGAGGGCAGCTTCCTGGAGTTCTCGGCGGCCGACTGCGTGCAGTGCAACCTGTGCGCCGACGCGTGCTTGAAGAGCTGCCTGACGGTGAGCTCGACGGTGTCCACCGAGGAGCTGTTCGACTTCGAACCGCGGCTGATCCATCTGCCGAACCCGCCCGCGCGGCCCGGAATATTGTCGAGCTTGAGGCGATAGCGGTCGGAAGGGCTCATCATCGGCTCAAAGACACGGAATTCGGCTCGGAAGCGTGTTTTCGGGCCGATGATTCGCCCTCGCCTGCTCTCTACGGGTTTTTCGGCTCGATTTCTCAACTGTATCTTTCTTTTGTACAAAAGTTACTGTATAAAGAAGTGAAACAGTTGATTTGTCGTAGACGGAGCAGCATCATGAACAGCGATTTCATTGTTGCGGTGCACGCGCTGGTGTATCTGAACCATAAGGCGGACATCGTTTCCAGCGAGGCTTTGGCCAAGAATATCTGTACGAACGCGGCGCGTGTGCGCAAGGTGATGGCTCCGCTCAAGCGCGCCGGGTTCGTGACCACGCGCGAAGGCAACGTGGGCGGCTACCGTTTTGCAGGGGACGCTTCGGCGGTCGACCTGCACATGGTGGCCGATGCGCTCAACATCAGATTTGTGCAATCCGGTTGGCATAGCGGCGATATGGACATGAAATGCCTTGTGGCATCCGGTATGGCGGGCATCATGGACGACATATTCCTCGATTTAGACGAGCGTTGCCGTGAACGGCTTGCGCAGATATCGATCGCCGACATCGACGACCGCATATTCGGCTCCGACGGCGTCGTGCCTTTCGATGGTCGGCCGGCATCGTCCGGCGCAGAGGGCTAGGAGGAGATCATGGGCTTCTCCCTCGAAACAAGCATTCCCGTGCTCACCGTGTTCGTGCAAGGCCTGCTGAGCTTCTTCTCGCCGTGCGTGCTGCCTCTGATTCCTCTGTACGTGGGCTATCTGGCAGGCGGCGCGGCGAAGACGAACGATGACGGAACCGTCGAGTACCCGCGTAAGAAGGTGTTCGTGAACACGCTGTTCTTCGTCGTGGGCGTGAGCTTCGCGTTCTTCCTGTTAGGCTTCGGGTTCACTGCGCTCGGCCAGTTCTTCACCGGAAACCAGCGCGTGTTCTCGATCGTCGCCGGCGTCATCATGGCGGCGTTCGGCCTGTACATGCTGGGCGCGTTCGGCAAGACGAAGGCGGTGGAGAAGGAGCGTCGTCTGCCGTTTCGGCTGAATAGGTTCGCGATGAACCCGCTGGTGGCGCTGGTGCTGGGCTTCACGTTCAGCTTCGCGTGGACGCCGTGCGTGGGTCCGGTGCTGGCCAGCGTGCTGCTGATGGCGTCGTCGAGCGCTTCGGCCGCGGCAGGCTTCGGGCTGGTGGCCGTGTACACGATCGGCTTCGTGCTGCCGTTTTTGGCGGTGGGTCTGTTCACGGGCGAGGTGCTGCGCTTTTTCCGTACGCACGGCAACGTGGTGAAGTATACGGTGAAGGTGGGCGGCGCGCTGCTCATCGTCATGGGCGTGATGACCGCGACCGGGTGGATGAACGGCGTGACCAGCTATCTGTCGTCGTTCGGCGGCGCGCCCGCTGCGCAGGAGCAGCCGGCCGACCAGGGCGCGGATGAGGCGAAGGGCGACGGGGCGAACGGCGGTTCGTCCGATGCTTCCGATGCGGGCAAGGACGCCGGCTCGGGCGATGGCGCTGCGAGCAAGGCCGATGCGCAGGCGGCGCCGCTGGCCGACCTCAAGCTGGTCGACCAGAACGGCGAGGAGCACTCGCTGGACGAGTACCGCGGCAAGACGGTGTTCCTCAACTTCTGGGCCACCTGGTGCGGGCCGTGCCAGCGCGAGATCCCCGACATCGAGAAGCTGTACCGGGATCGTGGCGAGAACGAGGGCGACCTCGTGGTGCTGGGCGTGGCGAATCCGAAAACCGACAGCCGTCCCAACAACAGCGACGTGTCCGAAGCGGACGTGAAGGCGTTCATCGACGAGCGGGGCATTGCGTATCCCGTGCTCATGGACACGACGGGCGAGATGTTCAGCGGCTACCGCATCAGGTCGTTCCCCACGACGTTCATGATCGACAAGGACGGCAACATCTTCGGCTATATCAGCGGCATGCTGACCCCCGACATGATGGACAGCATCGTCGAGCAAACCATGTCCGGTGTGAGGAAGTAGCGCTACGCCGCCCGCCCGCCGCTTCGCGCGGCGCCTCCGTAACGCGGATGTTTCACGTGAAACATCTGTTCGTAAAAGGGATCCTGCGGGATCCCTTTTCGCGCTCTGCTGCTCGACGCGGCGTATTCGCAAGCTCTTACTTTACAACGTAAATAAAACACGTTACCATTCACTTTACGTTGTAAAGAAAAACGAACAAGGAGGGACTATGGGAGAGTACGACGTATCTCGTCGCTCGTTCCTGAAGGGGATCGGCTTGGCGGGCCTTTCAGCTGGCGCGCTGGGGACGTTGGGCGCGACAGGCATCGCCTTCGCCGACGATGCGCCCGCCGTAGAAGCCGGGGACGCATATAGGCAGCTTGCGTGCGACACGGCGCTCGTGCCGGTGAAGAAGGCGGCCTGCCCTGGGCCGCGCGGGCCGGTCGGCTTCGAAGACCGCGACATCGCCGCGAGCGACATCGCTTCGACCGAGGATTGCGACATCGTGGTGGTGGGCGCGGGTATCGCCGGGCTCATGGCCAGCCTCAAGGCAGCCGAAGAGGGCGCGAAAGTCATCTGCATCGAGAAGATGACGAAGGGCCGCGGCTGCTTCGAGTGCTTCGGCGCCGTGGGGGCGAAGTGCCAGGAGGGCACCGAGATCGACAAGGTGGCGCTGTTGGACGAGATGTACCGCAGCGCGTACTGGCGCGTGCGCCCCGAACCCATACGCACCTACGTCGACCGTTCGGGCGAGGCTACCGATTTCTGGCAGGCCGAACTCGACAAGGGACAGAACGGCTTCGTCATCTCGAAGGTGGAGCAGGCTCCCTCCACCTGCGGCATGCCGGCGCTGACCCCGCTCATCGACACGGAGCTGGGCTTCTACGACAGCCCCTCGCTGCCGCCCGACGCCGGAGTGCGCTCCGGCTATTCGGGCATCTACGTGTGCCTCGAGATGCAAGAGGTGGCGAAGGCCTACGACAACCTCGACCTGCGCTTCAGCACGCCGGGCGTGCAGCTGGTGCGCGACGGTTCGGGACGCGTGGGCGGCGTCATCGCCAAGAGCGGCGACGAGTACGTGCAGATCAACGCCGGAAAAGGCGTGATCCTGGCCACGGGCGGCTACGATGCGAACCCTGAGCTCATGGAAGCGTGGACGCGTCCGGAGGATTATGCCTCGTCGAGTTGGTGGAACCCCGGTTGGGGCACCACGGGCGACGGGCATCTCATGGGCATCAAAGCAGGCGCGCAGATGGATCCGTGCCCTCAGCCGGTGATGAACTTCCGCTGGGGCAATCCCGATTCGTTCTACGACGCGCGCACGTGGAACGCCGTGTACTTCGCCCTCATGGTGAACGGCGACGGCAAGCGCTTCGTGCGCGAGGATCTGCCCTTCCAAAGCGTGTCGAACGCGCAGAACGCCCAGCCCGACTTCGGGAAGAGCTGCTGGCAGGTGTTCGACGATACCATGTTCGAGGGCATGGAGGACGCGGTTGAGGAGTTCAAGCAGAAGGGCTGGCTGTTCGAGGGATCAACGCCCGAAGAGCTGGCCGCCGCCTGCGGCGTCGACCCGCAGGGCCTCGCCGACACCATCGCGCGGTACAACGGGTTCTTCGAGGCCGGCGTGGACGAGGACTTCGGACGCGACCTGGCGGGAACCATCCCGTTCACGGGCACGCGCTTCTTCGCGCTGACCACGAACAGCTGCGTGCTCGCCACGGTGGGCGGGCTCACCATCGACGGTTCGTGCCGCGTGCTCGATACCGACGACCGGGTGATCGAGGGGCTGTACGCCGTGGGCAACGCGTCGGGCAACTTCTTCGCCGGCAACTACCCCCGTCATATCCCTGGAACGTCCATCGGACGCGCCGTCACGTTCGGCTACGTTGCCGCCGAGCATGCGGTGAAAGGAGCGTAAAGCCATGTTGAACGTCAAACGATCCACGGTAGGCGCGTTGTCGACGGTTGCGCTTGTCCTTTGCCTGACCTTGGGGTTGGCGGCATGTGCGCCGCAGACATCAGAACCCGGCGCCGATGCGGACGGCTCGTCGGCCAAGACGACGCAGACCGCTGCCGGCGACGGCACCGGTGCGTATGTGTCCGACGAGCAGTGCTTGAGCTGCCATGGAGGCTCGTACGAGGCGCTGGCCGAGACCACTTCGTCCTACGAGCAGAGCAACCCGCACGACCCCCTCCACGGAGGGTACAACTCCTGCGTGAACTGCCATGCGCGCGACAAGGAGATCACCGACAACCAGTGCATGCACTGCCACGATTGGCCGCATAATCCCGCGGCGTAACGCCGATCGGCCTGTTCGGAAGAGGAGCCGGAGCGAGCGCGCTTCGGCTCCTCTTGGTTTTCGCATGCGAAGGAGGCGGGAGGGCTCGCGGCCGGGCATGCTCATGCTATGCTGGGCGAAACGAGGTGCTGGCAGGAGGGACGCGGCGTGGATGCGGAAACCGAAAAGAAGCGGAAGAGCGGGCTGACCCGGGACGTCATCGTGGATACCGCGTATCGCATGATCGATCGCGACGGCATGGGCGCATTCACGATGCGTGCCCTCGGCGCGGAGCTGGGCGTGTCGGCCATGGCGTTCTACGCGCACTTTTCCTCGCGCGAGGAGGTGCTGGTGGCGGTGCTCACGCGCTTCATGGAAACGCTCGACACCGATCCGGTGCCGGGAGAGCGGTGGGACGACACGCTGCGGCGCACGATGACGTCCATCCATCGGGAGTACTGCGCGCATCCGCACATGAACGATATCGACCTCGATCCGAACATCTCCTACGCGGGTTTGGCGGCCCACACCGAGAAGATCGTGTCGCTGCATCTCGACCAGGGTATGCCCGAGCCCGTGCTCACGAAGGCGTGGGCCATGGTGGACGCCTTTCTCACCGGGTTCAACGGAAGCGCGATCGCCGCCCAGAAGCGACGGCTGGCAGACGAGGCGGCGGGTGGCGCGACGCGCGACATGCCCGTGTGGCAGCGCATCGTGGATTCGGCGTACTCGGAAGAGTCGTTCGCGAACGGCGTGGAGATGATCATCATGGGCGTGCGTGGCTTGGCGGCACCCGACCCGTGCGAGTGGCATACCCCGAAATAATGCCGCGCCCCGGGGAGGTCGGGGCGCGGGTAGGATGCTGCGCGCGGGAGGGGAGGGCGCGCAGCTTATGAGGGGAACGCGTTACTTGGCGGCCACGAGCTTGACCACGTGCAGGGCCTCGGTCATCGTGCGGCCGCAGGCGACGCCGTGCATCTGGTCGGGGTAGTTGCCGCTGAAGAGCGACCCCGAGCAGTCGCCGGCGCAGTACAGGCCCTCGATGGGCTCGAAGTCGGTGTTGAGCGCCTGGCAGTCGGCGTTGATGCGGATGCCGTCGATGGTGGTGAGCAGCGTGCCGCCCAGCGTGGCGCCGAAGAACGGCGGGGTGCGCAGCTCGGAGAGGCGGTAGGGCTCCTTGCCGAAGTCGACGTCTTCCTGGTTGTCGTACAGCTCGTTGTAGCGCTCGCAGGTGGCGAGGAACGTCTTCTTGGCGTCGGCGTCGAAGCCAAGCTTGTCGGCAAGCTCGTCGAGCGTGTCGGCCTTCTGCAGGCGACCGTCGGCCAGCTCCTTCTCGAAGTACTTGTCCAGGTCGTACGTGCCGTCTCCCTTCTTCACGCCCAGCACGCCCATGCGGGTGCCGGCCGAGCAGCCGAGGGTGTGGAAGCGCTGCACGTCGTCGCCGAAGTTGCCGTCCCAGACGCTGATGTACACGCCGCCGGGCTGCTGCGCGGCCGCATGGGGCAGGTAGTCGTAGTCGGCGGACTCGAGGGCGAAGCGCTCGCCGCGCAGGTTCACCTTGAGGAAGGGCTGCGTGCCGGGGTTGAACTGGCCGTTGCCCGGCCACTGCGGATTGCCGGCCTTGACGGACTCCTCGGTGTAGCCCGCGGTGGTGCCGGGCGCGACGAGGCCGCGGTCGAAGATCATCGTGGCGCTGGTGATGTCCTTCACCGCACCCGCCCACAGCGCCGCCTTGATGCCGTCGCCCGTGTTGTTCTGGTTGTAGCCCAGCGCGGTCACCGACGCGGTGGTGATGGGGGACAGCGACGAGAGCATGGCCGGGTTCGCGGAGTACCCGCCCGTGGTCAGCAGCACGCCCTTCTTGGCGTTGATCTGCGTGTAGCCGTTGTCGGTCTTGAAGATGGCGCCGGTTACCTTGCCGGAATCCTCGGTGACCAGCTTTACCAGCTCATGGTTGTAGGAGATCTCGTAGCCGTTGTCGTTCATGACCTTCTCGAACAGCTCGTTGCGCACGGGGACGCCGTCGCGGCCGCCCTCGGCGTTGCCGTAGTGGTGCTCGCCGCAGGGGGTGTAGAAGGGGGTGGCGCCCATGCCGCCCGGCATCTCGAACTCGTCGGCGATGACCACGGCGCCGGCTTCGCTCATGAACTTGTCGACGTACTCGAACATGTCGTTGCTCTCGTTCATCCACATGTTGATGAGGTTGTGGTCGCACGTGCCGCTGGAATAGCGAGCCCACTCGCCGTGCAGGCGGGCGCGGTCGGTGTGGTAGCCCTGGTCGGTGAAGGGCTTGGTGTCGACGGCGTTGAACCAGTGGCGCGTGGCGCCCACCTCGGTGCCCTTCTCGCATAGGATGAAGTCCATCTTCTGGTCGGATGCGTACGCGCCGGCGATCATGCCGCCGTTGCCTGCGCCCACGATGAGCAGGTCGGTGTCCTTCGTCTCGGTGATGTCGCCGATCTCCGGCGGGGCGCCCAGCCAGTCGACCGTGATGGCGGCGCTGCCGTCGTCCACGGCCACCGCGTTGTTGTCGGCCACGCCCGTGGCTGCGCTGGCAGAGCTGGAAGCGCTCTCGGCTCCGGTTGTACCCGCGGCCTTGGGCGAGCAGCCGGCCAGGCCCATGGCGGCAAGCGCGCCGACGCCTGCGACGCCGCCCAGGAAGCTGCGGCGGGAGATGCCGCCTTCGTTCGTTACGTTCGTTCCCATGATGATCCTCCTAATGGTGCGATTTGTTTTGCGGCTCCGGATGAGGAGCCGCTTCCCTCGACGTGCACTCTACGGCGTTCGGCGAGGCTTGAAACCACCCCGTCGGGGGTGTTTCGGCTGGCGAAAGGCGAGTTGGCGCGCTCCCCCTGCGAGGGTGATTTGAGGGCGATAAGGCTGATGAACGTGGTGGATGCGGGGTGCCGTGATCGGATGGCGCAGGTTTCGCTTACAATGGGAGCAAGCGATGAGGGGGAGGGAGCCTTGCAAGCGATGGTGGAACGTATGCGCGATTCGAAGCACGGCGAAAGCGCGGCTATAGTGGTGTGCGTGATCGCCTTTGCGATCATGGGCTGTGTCGGCGGCATTCTGAACGCGAGCGTGTATTCTCGCGTGGCCGAATACTACGGCATCGCTCGGGAGATTTCCACGATGACGTCGGGCTTTCTGTTCTTGATCTTGTTTCTGATCGCCACGCGCAAGCCTTCGCTGCTCGATCGGCGCTTATTAACCGTGGTGGCGCTGGGCTGTGCGATCACGGCGGCGTTCGTGCTGGAGTTCGCTCTGCAGATGGCGAACGGTCCGCTGACGGTGGCGGGCTTCCTGTTCTACAACACGGCCTCCGCGTGGGCGTCGATCATGATGGTTTCCGCGTTCTCGTCGTTGCGTTCGTCGAAGGCGGTGCTTGCGGGGGTGGTGTGCGGCATGGCGTTGGGCGAAGTGGTGCGCGTGGCGCATCCTCCGGTCTCGTACGAGCTGGGCATCGTCGAGGCGACATGCTCGTACGCGCTGGTCATCGTAATGCTGTATCGCCGAGGCGGGCGGCAGCTGGACGCGATCGCGCGCGAAGCGTCCCCGGCCAGCCTCGAACTGTCCAATCCGGAATCGTTCTTGCGGCCTGCTCATGCGCTGTTTTTATGCGTAGGATTGTTCAGCGTTGCGACGGGTTACGGACTCACGCTCAACGAAGTGTCCCATGCTCCTATCAGCGTCGATGTTTCGGCGGTCGTGCTGGTGGGGGTGGCCGCATGGATGCTGCTGTCGCGCAGCGAGAGCAAGGAGGACATGTTGTTCTCGTTCGCGATGCTGTTGGTGGTGGCCGGCTTCATCATCGCGCCGTTCACGTTTTTGACGGATCTGCCCTCGGCGAATGCGCTTTTGCGCATCGGCGTGCGCAGCTTCGACATGCTGGTGTGGCTTGTGGTGTTGGCGGTGGGGCGGCAAAACCTGTTGGCTTTGTTGCCGACGTTCGCGCTTGTGCGTTTCATGAGCGCGGTTGGAACCGACGTGGGCGCGATTGCCGGGCATACCACGAACGATATCGTGGGCACGAATGACGATGCAGCCATGCTCATCGCCGAGGTCGTGCTGTTCGCGTTCGTCGCGTTTCTGTGGTTGGGATTCAGGAAGTTCAGTTTCGCCGACACGATCCGAGGCGTGGTGAACGTGGGCGAGCGCGAGGCTGGGTCGGCTGGGGCTGCTGCTGCCGAGGCAGTCGGCGAGGTGAGGTTTGGCGGCGCTGGTGAGACGGTGCGGCAGCTCAGCATCGAGGAGCGGTGCGCTGAGCTGGGTGCGCAGCACGGCTTGACCGAGCGCGAGACGGAGATCTTCGCCATGTTGGCCCGCGGGCGCAACGGGCAGTTCGTCATGGAACACTACGTGGTGTCGCGCAACACGGTGAAGAGCCATGTCAAACATATCTACGCGAAGTTGGATGTGCATTCCCAGCAGGAGTTGATCGACCTGGTGGAGCGCGCGGGGGAGTAGTGCGGGGTAACGCTGTACTGATAGTGGTACATGCTGCAAGCGTTGTGCGCCGTCGCGAAGAAGCCTGTACGTTGTTTACGGGGTCATGGTGACCCCGTAAGAATCAAGAGGTTAGCTAACCGCCCGATCAAGGTGTTGTCGGCAACATTGCTCGATAAGCGCGGTTATGGAAACCTAAGCGGGAGCATCGGGGTTTGTCATCCTGAGCGGAGCGACTCCTCGGGTTGTCATCCCGAGCGAGCGAAGCGAGTCGAAGGATCCCGCGCGGCGGCAGGAGCCAGATGCGCCTCCGAGTCGATGGCCGCCTCCGACGTGGCGTTCCTGGCGCCCGAACTGGTGTCGGAGGCCGAGGGCCCGGTGCCCGTCCCGGCTCCGGCGGAAGGGCGGCTGGGGTACCGCTTCGTCAAGCGGGTGTTCGACATCGCCTTCAGCCTGTGCGCGACGATAGTCGGCCTGGTTCCGATCGCGCTCCTTTGCGTCGCTATCGGCCTGGAGTCCCCCGGATCCCCCATCTACCTCCAAAAGCGCGTCGGGTATCAAGGAAGGCCGCTACGCATCTTCAAGCTGCGTACCATGGTGGCCGACTCCGACGATGTTGAGAAGCATTTGGATCCCAAACAGCTCGAGCGGTGGAGGCGCGAGCGCAAGGTGGATGACGATCCTCGCGTCACCAAGGTGGGGCGCTTCCTGCGCAGGACCTCCCTCGACGAGCTGCCTCAGTTCCTGAACGTGCTGGCTGGCCAGATGAGCGTTGTCGGCCCGCGTCCCATCGTTGAGGAGGAGCTGGCGGCTTACGGCGACGCGGCGGGCGAGCTCCTTTCCGTCAAGCCCGGCATCACCGGCTGGTGGCAGGTGCAGGCGAGAAACGATGCGACCTACGGCGACGGCAGCCGCCAGGAACTGGAGCTTTATTACGTCAGGAACGCCTCTCTTGCTATAGATGCGAAGGTGTTCCTGAGGACGTTCTCGATCATGTTCGGAAAAGGCAGGACGGGAAGATGAGTGAGCCTATCCGCGTAGCGCATGTTGTGGGCAAGATGTGCGGCGGCGGCGTCGAGGCCGTGGTCATGAACTACTACCGGCATATCGACAGGAGCCGCGTGCAGTTCGACTTCCTCGTGGACGAGGACTCCGCGCTCGTGCCGCGCGAGGAGATCGGGTCGCTCGGCGGCCGGGTGTTCGTGGTTCCTCCTTACCAGCGCCTCCTCGCTTACATGGGGCGCCTGGAGGGTCTGTTCTCGGACGAGGGGTGGTCCATCGTCCACTCCCACGTCAACGCGCTCTCGGTCTTCCCGCTGCGCGCGGCCGCCCGGGCGGGCGTGCCCGTGCGCATCGCCCACTCGCATTCGACGGCGGGCAAGGGCGAGCCCGTCAAGAACGCGCTCAAGCGCCTGCTGCGCACCCAGGCGAACCGCTACCCGACGCACCGCCTCGCGTGCTCACGCTATGCCGGTGAATGGCTGTTCGGCAAGGAGGTCGAGCTCGAAGTTGTTCCGAACGCGATCGACATGAATGCATTCGCCTTCGACGAGCGTTGGAGGTCGAAAGCTCGCCAAATGTGGAACATCGAGGATGGCCAGGTGGTGATCGGGCATGTAGGGAGGCTTGCCCCTGTGAAGAACCAATCATTCCTGATAGAGGTTTTGAGTTGCCTAAGAAAGAGCGGCGTGGATGCTCGATTGGTCTTGGTTGGAGAAGGAAAGGATCGCATCGCCATTCAGAATCGTGCGGCCTGCCTAGGTCTTTCGGAGTATATGGTTATGCCCGGCCAAATGGACTCTTCGTTGGCGTATCAAGGATTCGATGCATTTGCCTTCCCCAGTACGTACGAGGGGTTTGGCATGGCGGCGCTTGAGGCGCAGAGGGCCGGCTTGCCGTGCCTGCTGTCCGACGCGATCACCCGCGAGGTGGACGTGACGGGAGCGGTGCGCTTCCTGCCGATCGATGATCCTTCGGCCTGGGCGGACGCGCTATGCGCCTTGAGGGCCGGCGACAGGGTCCCTGTGCGTCCGGAGCGTTTCTCGTACTACGACATTGATGCAGCGGCGCAGAAACTTGCAGCGTTATACATCGCTCTCGATGGCGAAAGGGCGGGAAAATGAACCCGCTTGTCAGTGTTATCATCCCTGTTTATAACGTTGAGTCGTACGTGTCGGAATGCATAGAGAGCGTGATCGCTCAAACTTATAGCAATATCGAGATCGTTGTAGTAAACGACGGATCGACAGATGGATCGGGGTTTTCTTGCGATCAATACGCTTGTAGCGATTCCCGTGTGGTTGTGGTGCACAAAGAGAACGAAGGGCTGAGTGCTGCCCGAAACGCTGGAATAGCCGTTTGTCGGGGTGATTTCGTGGCCTTCGTTGACGGCGATGATTTCGTGTCCCCTGTTTTCATTGAGACGCTTATGCATGCTATCGAAGTGTGCGACTGTGAGATAGCGGCGATACCTTGTGGTACGGCATTCGAGGACGGCTCTTCATGCGAGCTTGTTGCGAAGGCGGCCTTTATTCCCGACGCAAGGGTTATGGATTCATATACGGTTCAGAAGTTGATGCTCTATCAAAGGCTCGATACGGGAGTTCCATGGAGGCTTTATGCTAGACGTATACTCGGCGATGCTCCTTTTGCTGTGGGGTTGTATTACGAGGACCTGGCAAGCGTTTACAAGTTCATTCATGATGTAGATCGTGTTGCGTTGGTTGATTGCAGGGCCTTGTATGCGTATCGTCTGCGGAAATCCGGGATCATCAGTCAGGCGTACAGTCCGATAAAAGCCTTATCTGCCATTGAGGTTTCACGACGACTTAGCTCGGATATGCAGGAATGGTATCCGGATCTAGCCGTTGCATCCGCATCGCGCTGTTTTTCTCTTTGCCGGATGGTTTATGCACAGATACCGGTAGAATACGAGCTTTCCAGTAAGTTCGAGAATGATCGTCGAGCTTTGTGGGGCGAACTCAAGGAGAGAAGAAAGATCGTTCTGAGTGATTCTTCGGCTCGGAAGAGGGAACGACTTGCTGCAGCCATTGCCTTGATCGGCGAAGCTCCGTTTGCTCTTTTTTGCCATGCGTGTAGAAAAGCCGGTCTTCTCAGATGAGGGTTTTGAGAAAAATCTCATTTTGTATGACTGCGAGAGAGACGGCCTTGTCAGCTCTGTTGATTTCTGCGTGTTTCCAGAACGTCGTTATCTTCTCTCTGGGTGGGGCGGCTATCAAGCCGTTTCATGTCATTGCCTTGATCTTGCTGGTTTTGTCCATTGTGGCACTTAGGGCTTCCTGGTCTCTATTCAACAGGTGGTTTCTGATTTCCGTTTTATACGTGATTGGAATATCGCTGATTGACTCCATGCGTTTTGGGATAAATGTCGTTTTATTCAATTATGCGTTTTTCTTCGTCATGATAGCTTCTGTGATGAATTACGGAAGAGGCCTCCCCATGGATAGATGGGGCGTGATTGTTAGATCGTCGGCGTTATTTGTTATAGCTGTGGTAGCTATTAAGATTGTGCTCTACGGAGATGCTGTTATGGGGTTTGTTTCTTATGGGGGTAATGGGCATCCTTCCATCCCGTCCTTTTTTAGCGACAGCGTTAATTTGGAGGCATCATGGCTAGCATTGTTTGGAGTCTTCTTTAATAGGGATAGAGTTGGTCTGCTATACCTAATTGGAAGTTTGTCCATTTCGGCTCTTTATGCCTCTCGTGTGGGGATCATTCTTTCATTGTTGTCCATCGCCTACGTTCTGTTCGTGAAATCAAAGGATCGAATTGGAGTATCGAAGCTTGTTGGCATTGCCGTGTTGATTGCGGGTCTGATTGCGGTTGCTCAAATCGCAGGACTCCCAATTATGGATCGGTTTCTTGCAATAGGAGAGGACAAGGGGTCGACTGGGAGAATGGACATGTGGCAATACGCATTAAGTGCCTTTATCGACGCTCCTTTGTTCGGAAATGGTGCAGGAAACGCCGTTGTTCACTTGAAAATGGTCAGTGGAACGCCTTTCTCTGAGGGCAACATACATAATTATCCTCTTCAGGTTCTTTTGGATTTTGGCTTCATAGGATTCGTCTTTTTTATTGCGTTAATCTTAAATGTTATGGCTATTTTTCGGAAGGAGAGGTTCTCGAACCCCTTCGCTGCATACATCCTTTGCTGGGTAGTAGGTTCATTATTTCAATTCAGGGGTGCGGATGCGTTACTAGCCTTTTTCATTGCGGGTTATCTTCTGACAACGACCATGGAGCCGAAAGCGCGTTTTTGTGGCAGCAGATCTTCGTTCGCATCGCAGGAACGAATATTGGTTGGAAATGCTTCTCGAAAGCTTAGGGGTTCTGGAAAATGAAAGTGCTTCTTATCGCGGAGTATATTGCGCCGGTTAACGCAATTGCTTCGATTCGATGGACAAAAATTTCGAAGTATCTAGTACTGCATCATCAAGCTTCGATCGATCTCCTTACGAACGAGAAAAACTTTTCAGGGAAAAAACTATTGTCTGAAAACTATTCGGTAGATCCAACGCTTATGCAAGATGTGTCTAATTTTCAAAAGGCTTACCTGGTTCGTGATGGGGCTAAATTAAAAATCTTTCATGGAATCCATAATTTTCTAAGATATGCAAAGAACATATCTTCAAATAAATGGGAGAAAGATAGGAAGAATCGAAAGAATAGTGAATTCGTCTCACCAAAGAATGGATCTCGCGATACACGCGGCATATTGTCATGTATTAGAAGAAGTTTAAATCAAGCGGTTGATGAATCGATCTACGGAAGAGCATGCCATGCAATAGGCGATTGCTCTCAGTACGATGTCGTTATTTCGTCCTATGGACCGCGATGGACCCATAGAGTGGCGGCGGAAATAAAGAAGAAAAACCCATCGATCATATGGGTTGCCGATTACAGGGATTCTTTAGTGTATTCCGATGCGACCGACACTGAGGACAACCGTTCCTTTGCCAAAAAAACCACGCATAACGCGGATTGTGTCATATCCGTTTCTAAAGGGGTTTCCGACCTTTTGTTTCTTGACCCCTTGCAGCGTAGAGAGATAGTAACGAATGGATTTGATCCAGATGATGTGCTTTTTCGCAAAAAGAGACATCGATCAAATAAATTCGAAATCACTTATACGGGAACCTTGCACGATGAAGGCGATGCTCGAAGGGATCTGACTCCGCTATTTCGAGCTCTCGTGGACCTTGTTGATGGGGGTGTAGTTTGTTGCGATGATATCGTTGTTAGATATGCGGGAGGTACCGAGGGCATCTTTTTCAGGCAAGCTAGCTGCTTTCCCGACATACCTGTAGAATCCGTTGGCTTGGTTTCGCGTGATCGGGCTATGGAAATGCAATCAACGGCCTCATTACTGATTTTCAGTAACTGGAATACCTCTTTGCAAAAGGGAGGGATAACAGGCAAGCTTTTCGAATATCTAACTAGTGGCGTTCCCATTGTCGGTGTAAGCTCTGGCGATTCTCCCAATTCGGAAGCGAAGAAAATTATCGAGAAATCCGGTGCTGGATTTTGCTACGAAGAGGCTTCGGATTTGATGGATTATCCCAGATTAATCGATTTCGTTCGTGAATCATATACCCAATGGAAGAATCGAGGTTTGACTTCCTGCAGAGTCGATTCGAGCTATGTTTCGAAGTTCAGTTATCCGGTGATTGCCAATCAGGTGGCTGGAATATTGTGCACCCTTTCAAGAAGCAAGGAGAATACGTTATGATGGGTTTTCAAGAGGGATGGGTGAGCATCCTGTCTCGCACCCTCGTCTGCGGCACGGTCGGCCTCGGCTACGTCGGGCTGCCGCTGGCCGTGGAGAAGGCCAAGGCGGGCTTCAAGACGATTGGCTTCGACGTGCAGGCCGACAAGGTCGACATGGTCAACCGTGGCGAGAACTACATCGGCGACGTCGTGCAGGAGGACCTCGCCGCGCTCGTGGAGGCCGGCACGCTCGAGGCGACCTGCGACTTCTCGCGCGTCGCGGAGTGCGGCTTCGTCGCCATCTGCGTGCCCACCCCGCTCGACGCCCACCAGATGCCCGACACCTCCTACATGGAGGCGTCCGCCCGCGAGATAGCGCCCTACATCCGCGAGGGCTGCATGGTGGTGCTCGAGTCCACCACCTACCCCGGCACCACCGAGGAGCTGATCCTGCCCATCCTGGAGGAGGGGTCGGGCCTCAAGTGCGGCGAGGGCTTCTACCTGGGCTTCTCTCCCGAGCGCGTGGATCCTGGCAACCTCGTCTACAAGACCAAGAACACGCCCAAGGTGGTGGGCGCCGTCGGCGAGGAGGCGCTCGAGCTCATCAGCGCGGTCTACGAGGCGGTGCTCGAGGGGGGCGTGACGCGCGTGTCGAGCCCGGCCGTGGCCGAGATGGAGAAGATCCTCGAGAACACCTACCGAAACGTCAACATCGGCCTCGTCAACGAGCTCTGCATGCTCTGCGACCGCATGGGCATCGACGTGTGGGAGGTAATAGACGCCGCCAAGACGAAGCCCTACGGCTTCACGGCCTTCTACCCCGGCCCCGGTCTCGGCGGCCACTGCATACCGCTCGACCCCTACTACCTGTCGTGGAAGGCGCGCGAGTACGGCTTCCACACCTCCATGATCGAGGCGTCCATGACCGTGAACGACTCTATGCCCGAGTGGGTGGCCTCGCGCGCGGCCCGCATCCTCAACCGGGAGGGCAAGGCGATGAGGGGGTCGAAGGCGCTCGTGCTGGGCGTCGCCTACAAGCAGGACATCGACGACTATCGGGAGTCGCCGGCCCTGCGCGTGATTGAGCGCCTGGAGGCGCGGGGCGCCGAGGTCTCCTACTACGACCCCTGGGTGCCGCGCTGCCAGCACAAAGAAGAGGTAAAGGAATCCATCCCGGACCTGTCGGCCGAGGCGATCGCCTCGGCCGATATTGTTCTGGTCGCCTGCGCGCACACCAACGTCGACTACGCCCTCGTGCAGAGGCACGCGAGGGCCGTGCTCGACGCCAAGAACGCCATGAAGGGCGTGTCCCCGCGAGAGAACATCGAGGTGCTGTGACGTGAAAGTGCTTACCGTTGTGGGGGCAAGGCCCCAGTTCATAAAAGCAGCCATGGTTTCACATGAAATCGAGAAGCGACACGGCATAGACGAAGTGTTGGTTCATACGGGACAGCACTTTGATCGGAACATGTCCGAGCTATTTTTTGAGCAGATGTCCATTCCTCGGCCTAAGCATAACTTGGGCATTTCAGGGGGTAGCCATACATCTATGACGGCGAGAATGATGCTCGGCCTTGAGGCGGTTATGGAAGAAGAGCGCCCAGACGCCGTTCTTGTTTACGGAGACACCAATTCAACCCTTGCCGCAGCGCTCACTGCCGTAAAAATGCAGATCCCAATCGCGCACGTCGAAGCGGGTCCTCGCTCTCATTCGCTCAGAAACGCCGAAGAGTCAAACCGCGTATGCGTCGATCATCTTAGCTCGATACTGCTTGCGGCAACAGAATCGGGGTTTCGAAACCTTAAAAAAGAAGGCCTCGAGGATAGGACCTTTCTCGTAGGTGATCCGATGTACGATGCGTTTCTGCATTACGGCGAAATCGCGGACTCCGAAGCGCTTCGTCCGGAATTGGTTTCAATCAGTGGAGGTTCGATTGATGTTCCGTCGCGTTATTGCTATCTAACATGTCATCGGGCAGAAAACATGGAAAAGGGGGCCATGTCCGAGATATTGATCGCTGCGTCTACTCTGTCTTGTCCCGTTATTTACCCTGTGCACCCCCGCGCTCTTGAACTCGCCAGAGACATCGTCATTCGTTATAGGCTAGATTCGATCATGCTCGTCGAGCCGGTCGGTTATCTTGAGAGCATTTTTCTTACCAAACACGCAATGCACGTGATCACCGACTCAGGAGGGGTGCAAAGAGAAGCCTTTTTTGCGAAAACGCCCTGTACAGTGCCTATGACGCTTCTTGCGTGGCCTGAGATTATGGTGGACGGGCGTTGCGTTCTCGTCTTTCCGGAGAGAAGCGAGATAGAGCGTGCGTTGGATAGAGCGCAAACGGTAAATGAGGACTATTTGCCGTTCGGCGACGGCAATGCGGCCAAGCGAATCGTCGATATTCTTGCCGGTCGTTCGAAAGAGGTGCTGTAACATGAAGTGCGCAATAATAGGCTGCGGGCGCATAGCGCTCAACCACGTCAAGGCCGTCCGCGCGAACGGATTCGAGCTCGCGGCGCTCTGCGACACCGCCTCCGGCAAGGCCGAGGGCCTGCTCGAGCGGGCGGAGTGGGACGGCCCGGCACCGAGGATCTACGGCGGCCACGGCGAGATGCTCGCGGCGGAGCCGGACCTGGACATCGCGGCCGTCGCCACCGAGAGCGGCGAGCACGCGCGCATCGCGCTGGACTGCATCGACGCGGGCGTCAACGCGATAATCGAGAAGCCCGTCGCGATGTCGATGGCCGACGCCGACGAGATCGTGCGGCGCGCCGAGGAGCGCGGCGTGAAGGTATCGGCCTGCCACCAGAACCGCTTCAACGTCGCCGTGCGCCACGTCCGCCGAGCCGTGGAGGAGGGTCGCTTCGGGCGCATGTCCCACGGATCGGTCCACGTGAGGTGGAACCGGGACAGGGGCTACTACGGCCAGGCCCCCTGGAGGGGCACCTGGGCCCAGGACGGCGGCTGCCTCATGAACCAGTGCATCCACGGCGTCGACCTGCTGCGCTGGATGATGGGCGGCGAGGTGGTCTCGGTCTACGCCCAGACCCGGCAGCGCTTCCACGACTACCTGGAGGCCGAGGACGTGGGCGTGGCGGTGCTCACGTTCGCGGACGGGTCGGTGGCCACCGTGGAGGGCACCTCCAACGTGTTCCCGAGAAACCTCGAGGAGACGCTGTACCTGTTCGGCGAGTCCGGCACGGCCAAGCTCGGCGGGACCTCGACCAACGAGATCGACGTTTGGGATTTTGCCGACGAGCGCGAGGGCGACGATGGGATGGCGGGGCTCAAAGAGCCCACCTCCAACGTCTACGGCAACGGCCACGCCCTGCTCTACGCCGACGTGGCCGACGCGATCGAGAACGACCGCGCGCCCTACGTGGACGCGAGGGCCGGCCGCGACGCTCTGGAGGTGGTGCTCGCCATCTACAAGAGCCAGAGGACGGGTCTTCCCGTGGAGCTGCCGCTGGAAGATTTCGCGAGCACGGACATGGAAGGGGAGTTCTAGGCATGCCTTCATGTGCTCAGATGCCTTTCACTCACAGCGCTTACAGGAACATGCTTCAGATCCTGAAAGAACGGGGGTACGGGTTCTGCGGGTACGGCGATTGGGGAGGTGTTGGGAAGCCTGTCATTTTGCGGCACGACATCGACTTCGATCCGATCGCAGCGCTCGCGATGGCCGAGCTCGAATCGAGCGAGGGCGTCCGATCGACGTATTTCGTGCTCTTGCGAACGGATTTCTACAACCCCCTAGAGCGCGGAAACGTCGAGAGGCTTCGAGAGATCGCGAGGCTCGGCCACGACATCGGGCTCCATTACGACGAAACGCAGTACGAGGACGGCGACGACGCGATCGCCGCGATCCAACGCGAGGCGGACACGCTGGGGGGCGCCCTCGGCCTGCCCATCGAATGCGTTTCCATGCACCGTCCGAGCAAGGCGTCGCTCGAAGCGCAGTGGAGCATCCCCGGCATCGTCAACAGCTATTCGAGCGAGTTCTTCCAGGGCTTCGAATACGCTTCGGACAGCCGGAGGCGGTGGCGCAAGCCCATTTTGGACATGATCGAGTCCGGGAAGTATCCGCGCCTGCATATCTTGACCCATCCGTTCTGGTACGGCGGGACGGAGGCCTCGCTCGAGGAATCTCTACGGCGGTTTATAGAAAGGGCGGGCGCCGATCGCCTGGGCAGCCTCGATCGCAACTTTACCGGGCTCGACTCCGTGCTCGGCTCTGCGGACGTCCTTTCCGCCCGCCTCGCTTCCCTGCGCAATGAGCGGTTTGGGACCGAAAGGCTCGTCTTGCGTCCCTTGCGGCTGGAGGATGCTGCCGACATGTTCGAATACACGTCGGACCCCGAGATAAGCAGATTCCTGAATTGGGCACCCCATGGCGAACCCGGGGAGGCGCGGGATTGGATAGCCTCCAAGCTCGCCCGACCGGAGCCGGACGACCTGCTGCTCGGCATAGAGCTCCGCGAGCCTCGCAAGCTCATCGGCACCGTGCGCGCCTACCGCTTCGATGCCGCCGCCTGCTCCTGCGAGGTGTCTTACGCGCTCAACTCCGCCTTCCAGGGCTGCGGCTACATGAGAGAAGCTCTGGGAAAGCTCGCCGACATCTGCTTCGACGAGGTGCGCGTGGGCAGGATTGTCGCCCGCATCGACGAGGAGAACGCCGCCTCGGCGCACGTTGCCCGCCGCCTGGGCATGAAGCGCGTCCGTGACGGGGACTTCGTGGTTCCGATCAAGGGCGAGGAGCGGATCCAGCACACCTACGTTCTCGGAAGGAGGCCGTGATGAAGACCGTCGCCATGCATCAGCCCCATTATTTCCCGTGGCTCGGCTATCTAGACAAGATGGCGAAAGCAGACGAGTTCGTCGTGCTCGACGAGGTGCAGTTCGAAGACGGCTCCCCTATGTCGAGGAACAGGTTCCTCCAGGTCGATGGAGAGGCGAAGCTCCTGTCCTTGAGCGTGGAAAAGAAGGGCTACCTTGAAAAACCGACCAGGGATGTGCGACTTTCCAATTGGCCGAAGACAAGGAAAAAGCACCGTGGCTTTATCGATTGCAACTATAGGAAAACCCCCTATTTCGACGAGGTGATGCCCCTTGTGGCGAAGGTGCTCGAAGCTGACTGCGACACCCTTCTCGATCTGGACATGGCGAGCATCGAGATGCTGCGATCCGCTTACGGCATAGAAACCCCCTTGGTGCTGCAAAGCTCGTTGCCATACGATATCGAAGCCAAGAACAACGATCTGGTCCTGGGCCTCTGCAGGGTTTGCGGGGCCGACGTGTACCTCTCGGGTCGCGGTGCGCGAGCGTACATGGACGACCGGTCGTTCGCTGAAAAGGGAATCGCTGTGCGCTATCAGGAGTTTTCCTATCCCGAGTACCCGCAATATCGGCAGAGCGGGTTCGTCCCCAATCTTTCAGCGCTCGATCCGCTCTTCCAGTGCGGAATCGACGGCGCCCGGAGGATGTTCAACGAGAACATGCGCAAGGAGATGATCCCATGACGGCTCCTTACGTGCACGAGAGCTCTTATGCTGACGAGGGCGTGGCAATCGGTGACGACACGAAGGTTTGGCACTTCTGCCACATCCAATCGGGTGCCTCCATCGGCCGAGGATGCTCTCTCGGCCAGAACGTTTACGTGGGCGCGAACGCGAAGATCGGCGACGGGGTCAAGATCCAGAACAACGTCTCGGTTTACGAAGGAGTGGAGTTGGGGGACCACGTGTTCTGCGGCCCCTCCTGCGTGTTCACGAACGATCTGACGCCGAGGGCGAAATACCCCAAGGGCGGCGATGGGTACAAGAGGACGGTCGTCCGCCGAGGCGCGTCGATCGGGGCGAACGCGACGATCGTCTGCGGCCACGAAATAGGCGCGTGGGCGATGGTCGGCTCGGGCGCCGTGGTCACCTCGGACGTCCCGCCGCATGCGCTCGTGCTGGGCGTTCCGGCGCGGCAGCGCGGATGGGCGTGCGAATGCGGAGCGGTCCTTTCGGAGGACCTGGCGTGCAGCGCCTGCGGGAGGACGTACGCGCAGAGCGACGAGGGGCTGAAAGAGGTGCAGCATGGAGTTTCGTGACCTGAATGCCCAGTATCAGGCGCTCAAGGGCGGCATCGACGCGGGCATCGCCCGCGTGCTCGAGCACGGCCGCTACATCGGCGGCCCGGAGGTCGCCGAGCTCGAGGCGCGCCTCGCCGCCTACGTCGGCGCCAGGCACTGCATAACCTGCGCCAACGGCACGGACGCCTTGCAGCTCGCGCTCATGGCGTGGGGCGTCGGGCCGGGCGACGCGGTGTTCGTCCCCGACTTCACGTTCTTCGCAAGCGGCGAAGCTCCCGCGCTGCTCGGTGCGATGCCGGTGTTCGTCGACGTGGACGAGCGTACGTTCAACCTCGATCCCGCCAAACTCGAGGAGGCGGTGCGGTTCGTCGAGGACGGGACGGACCTCGCACCCAGGGTCGTCGTGGCCGTCGACCTGTTCGGTCTGCCGGCGGACTACACGGCGATACGCGAGGTGTGCGAGCGGCACCGGATGCTCCTGCTCGAGGACGGCGCGCAGGGCTTCGGCGGGTCGATCGGGAGCCGGATGGCCTGCTCGTTCGGCGACGTCTCCACCACGAGCTTCTTCCCGGCCAAGCCGCTGGGCTGCTACGGCGACGGCGGCGCGGTGTTCACCGACAACGACGAGTGGGCGGAGCTGGTCCGCAGCTACGCCGTGCACGGAAAAGGGTCGATGAAGTACGACAACGTGCGCGTGGGCGTGAACAGCCGCCTCGACACCGCGCAGGCGGCGGTGCTGCTTGCGAAGCTCGACGCGTTCGAAGGCGAGCTGGACGCCGTGGGCGGGGCGGCGGCCCTCTACTCCGGGGCCCTCGCCGGAAGCGGCCTCGCCCTGCCGGAGGTCCCCGAGGGCTTCCGCAGCTCGTGGGCTCAGTACACCGTGCGGCTGCCCGAGGGCCTCGACCGCGACGCCCTGCAGGCCGCCCTCAAGGAGCGGGGCGTCCCGACGATGGTCTACTACCCCAAGCCCATGCACGGGCAGGGGGCGTTCGAGGGCGCGTGCCTGTGCCCCGACGGCTGCCCCGTGACGGAGCGGCTGTGCGAGACGGTGCTGAGCCTGCCGATGGGGCCGTATATGATCTCGGAAGACGTATCGGTCGTGGCGGATTCCCTCGTCACCGTTTTTGGGTAGACGATGTCGATACGCGACACATTGGCGGTGCAAGCGAAGAATCTTCTGAACAGGGGGTTCTTTCATATACTGGGCTCAACCCTTACGAACAAGCTGATCGTGTTCGCTTCGAATATCCTCATAGTGAGATTCTTGACGCAAGACGAATACGGCGTCTTCTCCTACGCCAACAGCATATATTCGATCGTTCTTCTTTTTACGGGGCTTGGACTGATAAGCGGTTTGTTGCAGTTTAGCTCAGAAAAAAGACCGGTCGAAGAGAAGTTCGAAATACAAAGGTACGTGTTGACGGTCGGGCTATTCATAGATGCGGTCATAATGATGCTTCTTGTTTTTGTCGGATATGGAGCAGGGCTTTCAATTGCAGGCTCGGGGCATTGCTTAGCAATGCTTGCTCCCTTGATTCCTCTGGATTACTTTTTCCAGTACGCAAGCAGCATACTGCGTTCAAGGAAACTCAATAAAGAATACTCCTTGTTGCTGAACGTCAATACGATTGGATATACGGGGCTGAGCTGTGTCGGAGCCTTTGCGGCGGGTGTGCCGGGAGTGATCAGTGGTAGGTACGCCGCCTACGCTATCACTATTTCTGTCGCTGTAATTCTATTGAAGGGCGTCGGCTTCCCCCTTCGATCCACTAAGTTCCTCTCTTCAAAGAAAGCGGTCGGCTTATGGAAGTTTTCGCTTCCGACGGGGATATCGAGCGTGTTCAACTCGGTAGTGTACCTCTTGGATGTGCTTATGGTGGGTATTATCGTAGCGAGTTCGATCGACGTGGCGTGTTACAAGGTCGCTACGATGCTCCCGGAAGGTTTTCTTTTCATTCCGCAGTGCATCGTCATATTCGCCTTGCCTTATTTTGCTGAACACCGTTTGGATTCAGTATGGTTCTCGAAACATGCTAGAGTGCTTCTTTTTGGGAGTCTTGTTCCTATGGCTGTCATTGCGGTCGTTCTCTTCATTTGGGCGCCGGACATTATCAAATTGCTATGGGGGGAGGAGTATGTTGATGCGGCTACGGCATTTCGAATAATTTCTTTGAGCCTGATTGTGTCCCCGTTGCGAACCGTAAGCGTCAATCTCCTAGCTTGTCTTCATCGTGTTCGCTTCAATCTTGTTGTTTCGGTTGTATCTCTGGCTGCGAACGTCGCTCTGATCGTCCCCCTAACGTTTGCTTTCGGCATTGTTGGTGCGGCGTTGGCTACCGTTTCGACAACGGTTCTCGTATCGCTGCTTTCTTTGAGAGGCTTGCGCTCCTCTCTCAAAGAAAGCGATAAGTAATTGAAAGCTTGGTGATTGTGCGTGAATTTGTCTCTAAAACTGGGGAGTTATCGTGGGTTTTTTTGGGAACAGGTTGGATCAGCTTGGGTGATCGGCTGTCTTCACCGAATAGAAAAGGAAACCCTTGCTGCTGTCGCATCTCGATGCGGCAATGCCGTATCTTTGGAAACGGATCTACTCGATTTCTTAGAGAAACAATGCTGCTTCTTTTCAATAGTGATCGATTCTGAGGAGTCGGTTTACTTAGCTGTCGACCACCTGGGGTCCTTCCCTTTGTTCTTTTCGGTTGATCGTATTTCCGGCACTATAGTAGTGAGCGACGATGCCCCTAGTTGTTCTAAAAGCAAAATGATTGATGATTTAGGACTGCTTGAATATCAATGTACTTACGTCACCTACGGGGGAAGGACTCTTTGGGAGGATGTCCGAGAGGTTAACGAGGGGACGTATGTGAGGATTGACAAGAAAATCGGGAGTGTCGAAGAGCGCAGATATTGGGAATTCAAAAGAGCATTTCCATCTTCCTCCGCCAGTCTTGATCAAGTTGAGGATGTCGTACGGCCTGTTTTTCGGGATGTTATCAGGTTTCTTGATGGTAGGACGGCTGTGATTCCCATTACGAGCGGGTTGGATAGCAGGACGATAGCAGCATGCTTGAAAGCGGCTGATTACGAGCGAGTTCTGACTTTCTCGATAGGAGCGCGCGATAGCGAGGATGTTATGATCGGGAAGAGAGTCGCGAGCAATCTCGGTTTTCCGTGGGAGCATGTTGAAATTACGGGCGAGATGTGGCGCGAAAGATTCGGTTCCGATCGATATCGGGAAGCTTTACGCTATAGCATTTTAGGAGGACGCATAAACCATATATTAATGGCATTTGCGCTCGACATTCTTAAAGGGAGGGGGGCGTTGCCGGACGATGCCGTTTTTTTGCCGGGGCATGCTGGTTCTATTATGGGAGGGGAGTTGAAATGCTCTCCTGTCTTTAAAAGAGCGATCTCGAAGGCGCGGCTCGTTGCGAATTCGTGTCTTGTCGAATGCCGAATCGACTTGCCGTCGGGCGTACGACGCAATCGACTCGAAAGCGTAATTGCTGATTTGATTGACCTTCCCGAAGGAGGGTATTCCTACAAAGATTGCGCTGCGGCTGCCGACACGATTCACACGATAGGGTATATCAATAAGTTCATTGTGAACGATGTGAGAAACTACGAATTTGCGAACTATGAATGGTATCTCCCACTGTTGGACAGGAGATGGTGTGATTTCTGGATGAATGTCTCGTTCGAGGACGCATGGCGTAAAGAATTGATCAGGCGTTTTGTAAATGAAGGGACGGCGCAATTCGGTCTTTTTTACGAAAAGGGTGATGCGCCTGTAGTTACGCTGCGCAACATTGTTAAATCCCATGCTCATTTGATTTCCGCAGTGAGACGAATCAAGGGGTGCATATGTCGTTCTCCCGCTCGGCGAAACGCCTATTTCAGTGCCTATGGCCAATTGGAATTTAAGTCGGTCTTAAAGAAAAATAGATATGCGATGGAGCTTCCCAATGCGAAGGTAATGGATGATAGCTTGGCTGTCGTTCTGGAAGACGGTCTGCTCCAGACGTAGGTCTCCGCTCTTCTTTGTAGGTTGAAGGTCAAATGAGTCGAACAATGAAGCGCAGATGCAATCAAAGCCAAAAGAAGCTAACTTGACCATTTCGTGTGACGAAGACGATGCAATGCTGAAGGTATGGAAGATGTATCGAGGATTTGGTTTGCGTCGTTGTGAGAAAGGCTTGAGGTAGTGGAAGTAAAAAAGGGTGGACTGGAGGAAGATCACCAGTCGTCAAGCCTAAAGGAAAAGATTGTTAATCGCAAGAAGCCAATTCATCTGTTTATCCTTAACGGAATTGATGCCTTTTTCGTATTCGGGTTTGTCAAAGTATTTGGGATACTCGCTTATGATCGAAAATTTCTTTCCGGAAAGCAATTCGAGCATTTTTGGTCACCAGGATGGCGTTGGGCCTTCAACGGAATGATTAGGAAATTGCTCACTGGCCACGGCCGTGGGATTCCGTGGCCTATCGGCCGATCATGCGATTGCGGTAGAAATGTTGACTTTCACATTGATGATTTGAACAATTTTAACGGAACCGCGCTTTTTCAGACTTTCGGTAACGCCCGAATCAGAGTCGGAAGAGGGGTTTGGATAGCGAGAGGATGTTCTCTCATCACCGCGAATCACGATTTAGCGAATCCCGACGTTCACGCCGAGCCGCAAAACATTGATCTTGGAGATCATTGTTGGTTGGGAGCGAACGTCGTTATCACTCCCGGTGTCGTATTGGGACCCCATACGGTTGTTGGCGCAAACGCTGTTGTGACGAAAGGTTTTCCCGAAGGGCACTGCGTTTTAGGCGGAGTTCCCGCGAAGGTTATCAAGCGTCTTGACAACACTCTCGAGAAAGAGGCAGATCGATGAGTTGCAGAAGCGGAAGACGTTGTGCTGAAAAGCCTAGAGAGCGGATTGCTCATTGTCTTTCGCTTGTCTTGAACATCGTTCTCATCGTGGGGATTTTGATTTTCGGGGCGATCAAGGTCGCTCCTAAGGTTGGGGGGGGGGGTATGATTATCGCGCCAATCACTATTACTACGATTTCACTTCTCAGTTTGATCAAGTCGTTCGAATCGACAAAGCCGATATCTGCTTTGTCGGCGATAGCTTGACGCAACTCGGGCTCTGGAGTGAGTTCTTTCCTGGTTGCACGGTTATCAATAGGGGAATTGGAAGCGATGTTTCCGAAGGGGTGCTCAATCGTCTGGATTCCGTATCGGATTGCCGCCCAGATATTGTATTCCTTATGATCGGCGTAAACGACTTGGCAACGGGCGTTCCTGAAGCCACGACGGTTGCCAATGTCAAAAAGATCGTCGAATCGCTTTTGGTTAGCCTGCCTGACACGACGATAGTGATACAGAGCGTATTGCCAGCGGAAGACGTCGACGAAGTCGCGATCCTCCGGCTTAACGAGAGCTATGAAGAGATTGCTTCCGAATACGTCTCCGTTGAATACTTGAATCTCCATCCTTTGTTTCTTGTTGATGGAGAGCGCAACGCCGATCTTTATTCAGCCGATGGGGTTCACCTTGTAGGTGCCGGATATGAAACATGGTTGAATGCGTTGCTCGATTGCCCTGCGATAGAATGAGGTTAGATGCAGTAGATGTGAAGATGCCTCGCTCCAATAATGAAAACAGAAGCATGTTTCTGGTAAGGTCATCTCTCGCAACTTGAGGTATTCTCTTAATCATGAGTATCTGCTTCTTTGCAACATGAACTAGTCCGGTATAAGAGCATCTAGAAGAAGCGAGCAAGGTTTTAAAGAATCGAATTTGCGTCTTTTATAGCAGCTGCTGGCGAACTACGCGGACGTGTCCCAGAACATAATGGGGGCCGTCGTGGACGCGAACCGCACGCGCAAGGACTTCGTGGCCGACGAGGTGCTGGCGAGAGTGGCGGGCGTCAAGAGCCCGGTCGCGGGGGTCTACCGTCTCACCACGAAGACCGGCTCGGACAACTTCCGCGCCTCTTCCGTGCAGGGGATCATGAAGCGCGTGAAAGTGAAGGGCGTGTGCGTGGTCGTGTACGAGCCGACGCTCGACGCCCCCGACTTCTTCGGCAGCGAGGTCGTTCGCGACCTGGCTTCGTTCAAGGAGCGCTGCGATCTCGTCGTGGCCAACCGTTGAAGCGACGAGCTGTCCGACATTGCCGGCAAGGTGTACACGCGCGACTTGTTCAGACGGGATTAGATCCGGTCTTCCGACACTCGCGACTACCTGATTTTTCGCTTGCATTATGCAATTTACATGCGTATTGCATAAGCATCCTGGCTAGGTTTATCAGCTTTCCAAAAACCTCCTCACGACCTTGTTGAACTCCTCGGGGTTCCCCGCAGCCACGAAGTGATCCCCCTCCACGAAGGCCAGCCTTGCGCCTGGAATGTTCCTCGCGATCAACCTGGTATGCTCCTCTTTGATCATGTCCCTCGTGCCGGCTACCACCAGTGTCGGCACCCTCAGCTCGGCTAGCTCCTCCGGGGCGATGTTCGGGTCGTTCACCATGAGGCTCAGCATTTCGGCTTTGCGGTGCGCGCGGACGCTCCAGCGCGCGAAGAGCGACGCCGCCCCGTAGCCCGCCACGATGGGCAGCTGCACCGACGGCTTCACGCCGCCGCCGTCCAGGTTCGCCCCGTTCAACACGAGCTTGCCCACGCGCTCGGGATGTGCGAGAGCGAACGCGAGCGCGATATTCCCTCCGTCCGAGAATCCCAGCAGATGCGCGCGCTCGATGCCTTGCCCGTCCATGAACGCCAGCAGGTCGTCGGCGAACTGGCGGATGGTGAAGGGCGCCTCCCCGCGCGGCGAGCGACCGTGCCCGCGCGTGTCGAGCGCGATCACGCGGAAGCGCGACGCGAACGCGTCCATCTGTCGCTCGAAGTACGAGCCGTCCTCGCCGTTGCCGTGCAGCAGGATGAGCGGCTCGCCGGTTCCTTGCTCACGGTAGTGCAGGTCGACGTCCATGCGGGCTCCTTTTCTTTCGCCGGGCGGCTCCCATTCTACTCCCTTGCAGTTGCGGAAATCTCCTGCCACGCTGCGGCGACGGGTCGGAATCGGATTGCGGTGGACGCAAAACGGCACCCATGACAATTTCAGCAGCTTAGTCGGGCGGGAAAGGGCATGCTCGATCTTCGCCACCTGGGCTTATGCGATCTGGTTACATGCTGCGATGCATCGGAAGCGCTCCAAGATTGTCATGGGTGCCGTTTTGCGTCCAAATCGTGATTGTCCCAGCTTGGCGCGCGGCTGTGCTACACTTTCGAGCCGATACCACCTGAAAAACGACGGACGAGGAGGCACCGGTGCCCACGGCACGCAACACCACTGCCGCGGCGGAAGCCGACGGCCTGCGCATCGACGAATCCGAGCGCAAGAGTTGGACCAGCATCGCATTCATCCGCGCGGGCGGCATGTTCAGCGCGCCGACGCTCATGGTGGGCGCGGCACTGGGGTTGGGGCTCGCGCTCAGCGGCGCGGCGCTGGCCACGCTCGTGGGATTCGGCTTCATCGTGGCGTACATGTGCTTCGTGTCCATGCAGGCCTCCGACCTGGGGCTTCCCACAGCTTCGCTCGCGGCCCCCGCGCTCGGGCGCACCGGCGCGCGCTACCTCGTGTCGCTCATCGTGGGCGTCGTCACCATCGGCTGGTTCGGCGTGCAGACAGCCGTGTGCGGCGCCTCGCTGGCGCTCATGCTGGCCGACGTGTTCGGCTTGGCCGTGCCCGTGTGGGCGTGTTCGACGGCGCTCGGCGCCCTCATGCTGGCGACGGCGCTCGTGGGCTTCGACGGGCTGAAATGGGTGAGCTCCGTCGCCGCGCCGCTGCTGGTGGCCATCTGCCTGTACGGCGTGGGCGCTTCGGTGGCGCAGACCGGCAGCCTCGACGCGCTGTTGGGCTACGTGCCGCTGCCCGCCGACGCCATCGGCCTCATCGCGGGCGTCAACATGGCGGTGGGGCTGTTCGCGTTCGCGGGCGCCACGGCCGGCGACTTCGCCCGCTTCGCGCGCACGCGCAAGGACGCCGTGCTTTCGTGCGTCGTCGGCGTCATCCCCGCAGCGCTTGTGGCGCTGCTGGCCGGCGCGGCGCTGGCCATCGTAACCGGCCAGGGCGACATCGCGCGTATCATGAACTCCATCGGGCTGCCCGCGGTAGGCCTCATCGCGCTCGTGCTGTCGGCGTGGACGGTGAACGCGAGCAACGTGTACTCCGCCGGGCTCGGCTTCGCGGTCATGCTGGGGAAGGGCGAGGGCGGCAGCAAGCTGACCACGGCCGTCTCGGGCGTTGCGGGCATCGTGCTGGCGGTGGGCGGCATCCTCGGGCAGTTCGAGGCGTTCCTCACCGTGCTGTCGGCTTGCGGCCCCGCGCTGGCCGGCGTGATGGTGGCGGACTACTGGCTGGTGCGCAAGGGCCGCCCGGCGAACGTGCGCGTGCCCGACGGCGTGTCCGCGGCGGGCGTGGCAGGGCTTGCGTGCGGCATCGCGGTGGCGCTCGTCACGGGCGGCACGTTCGCGCTGGTGCCGGGGCTGGAAGCGCTCGACCTGCCGTTCTTCGTCGGGCCGGTGAACGGCATCGTCGTGGCGATGGCCGCCTATGCGCTGTCCTACCGCCTGACGGGCGGCGAGCGCTTCGCGGGGCCCGTCGCGTTCAAGCGACCCGCGGAATCGGCTATCATGAACCAGGTCACACTCGACGCTTCGGAACGCGCACAGGAAGGACAAGCATGAGAAAGATCGGCATCCAGGAAATCGAGGACATCGCGCTGGGCGCGGCGCTCCTCGGCGCCGGCGGGGGCGGAGATCCCTACATCGGCAAGCTCACGGCCATCGGCGCCGTGAAGGAATGCGGCGAGGTGGAGCTGATCGGCATCGACGAGGTGCCCGACGGCGCGTTCATCATGCCCGCCGCATCCATGGGCGCACCCACCATCCTTGCCGAGAAGGGCGTGGGCGCCAACGAGTTCGCCAAGCTGTTCGATATGGTGTCGCGCTACTACGGCAAGCCCATCTACGCCACCATGCCCATCGAGGCCGGCGGCGTGAACTCCATGCTGCCCATCGCCGCGGCCGCGCGTCTCGGCATTCCCATGGTGGACGTGGACGGCATGGGCCGCGCATTCCCCGAGCTGCAGATGGTCACGTTCACCATCGGCGGCGCGTCGGCCACGCCCATGGCGTTCATCGACGAGAAGGGCAACTCCGGCATCCTCGATACCATCACGAACAAGTGGACCGAGGACATCGCCCGCGCCGCCACCATGACCATGGGCGGCACGCTGACCATCGCGCTGTTCTGCATGGACGTAGACACCTGCAAGCAGTACGGCGTGCACGGCATCGTGACGCGCTCCGAGGAACTGGGCCGCGCCATCCGAACGGCGAAGGACGAGGCGGCTGCGGCCGGCCTCACGCCCGAGGGGTTCTTCCTGAAGTTCACGGGCGGCCACAAGCTGTTCAAGGGCAAGATCTCCGACGTGCTGCGCGAGACGCGCGGCGCGTTCAACTTCGGCAAGGTGATGCTCGAGGGCATCGCCGACGACAAGGGATCCCAGGCGTTCGTCGAGTTCCAGAACGAGAATCTCAGCTGCACGGTGGACGGCGAGATCGTGGCTACGGTGCCCGACCTCATCTGCCTCGTGGACCCCGACACGTTCATTCCCGTGCCCACCGATGCGCTCAAGTACGGCAAGCGCGTGTTGGTGGTGGGCCTCGAGTGCTTCGATATGTGGCGCACGTCGGCGGGCCTCGACCTCGTGGGACCGCGGTACTTCGGCATCGACACCGACTACATCCCCGTGGAAGAGCGCTCGGCGCGGAAGGGAGCGTAAATGTACAAGTTGGGCATCGACGTGGGCGGGACGAACACCGACGCCGTCCTGATCGACGAGAACCTGCAGGTGGTGGCCGCGGTAAAGAACCCCACCTCGGGCGACATCTACATGGGCATCATGGGCGCGGTGGACGCCGTGCTCGACGAGAGCGGCGTCGACCGCACACTCATCGGGCAGGCCATGCTGGGCACCACCCAGTGCACGAACGCCATCGTGGAGCGCAAGGGCCTCGCGCCCATCGCCATCCTGCGCATCGGCGCGCCGGCCACGGTGGGCATCCCGCCGATGGTGGACTGGGCAGACGACATCGCGGCAGTGTGCGTGGACGCGCTCATCATCGAGGGCGGCTTCGAGTACGACGGCAAGCGCCTGGCGGAGTTCGACGAGGCCGCGTGCCGCGCGTTCTTCGAGGGCGTGCGCGGGCGCGTGGAGGCGGTGGCCGTGTCCAGCGTATTCTCCACCGTGCGCAACGACGACGAGCTGCGCGCCGCAGAGATTGCGCGCGAGGTGCTGGGCGAGGACGTGCACGTGTCCATCTCGAGCGAAATCGGCTCGATGGGCCTGATCGAGCGCGAGAACGCCACCATCCTGAACGCGGCGCTGTACGATGTGGCGCGCCGCTTCACCGAGGGCTTCGCTCAGAGCCTGGCCGACAAGGGCGTGGTGAACGCCGAGGTGTACCTGTCGCAGAACGACGGCACCCTCATGACCATGGAGCACGCGCGCCGCTATCCCATCCTCACCATCGCGTGCGGGCCGACGAACTCCATCCGCGGCGCCAGCTACCTGTCGCGCCGCGACGACGCCATCGTCATCGACGTGGGCGGAACCACTACTGACCTGGGCGTTCTGTCGCACGGCTTCCCGCGCGAGAGCGGCGTGGCGGTGACCATCGGCGGCGTGCGCACGAACTTCCGCATGCCCGACGTGGTGTCCATCGGCCTGGGCGGCGGTTCCATCGTGCGCGTGGCCGATGACGGCAGCGTCACCGTGGGGCCGGATTCGGTGGGCTACGCCATCACCGAGCGCGCGCTGGTGTTCGGCGGCGATACGATGACGGCCACCGACATCGCCGTACGCCTGGGAATGGCTTCGGTGGGGGATGCCTCGCTCGTGGCCGATATCCCGCAGGACGTGGCCGAGCGCGCGATGGCCGTCATGCGCGCGATGGTGGAGGACGCCATCGACGTGATGAAGGTGTCCAGCGATCCTATCGACGTGGTGCTGGTGGGCGGCGGCGCCATCGTGCTGCCGCACGAGCTGGCCGGTACGGCCGAGGTGGACGCGCCCGAGCACGCGGGCTGCGCGAACGCCATCGGCTCGGCCATCTCGAAAGTCAGCGGCGTGTACGAGGCGCTGGTGGACTACGACGTCACGCCGCGCGACGAGGCGCTGGCCGCGGCGCGCGCAGCAGCGGTCGAGGCGGCCGTGGAGGCCGGCGCCGTGCGCGACACCGTGGAGATTATCGACGCCGAAGACGTGCCGCTGGCGTACTACCCGGGCCACACGAACCGCGTGAAGGTGAAAGCCGCGGGCGACCTGGCGTAGCTTCCGGGTTGCAAGAATCGCGCCTTGCCGAGCGCGGCCGTCAACGCGACGGCCGCGCTTCTTTTCCCAGTCGATCCGTTGGCGTTCGCTTGTGTTATCATACGACTAGATGATACTTTGGCAGGAAGGTTGGGGCGCGTGTTCGAGACGTTGCGGGTGAACGATACATCGGGCGTTCCCGTGTGGATCCAAATCCGCAACCACATGATCTTCCTCATCAGGTCAGGGCACTTGAGGCCGGGGGATACGCTGCCTACGGTGCGCGAGCTGGCCATTCAGCTGGGGGTAAACTACAACACCATCCATAAGGTGTATCAGGATCTGGAGACCGACGGGCTGATCTTGTCGGGACGTGGAAAACGCTCGACCATCGCGGAAATCGATCGGGAAGCGCTCAGCCTGCCCGATTCGCCTGTAGACGTGGTGATCGAGGAATTGGTTCGCGTGGTACGGGAGACGGGGGTTTCCCGCGCGGACGCGATGACGCGAATCGAGGAAGCGTTCGCGAAGCTCGAGGATCGATAGGGGAGAGCCATGGGCGAAAAGAAGCCGTACTTCGACGAGTTGGACGACGTGAGCGCCGACGACGTCGTGATTGCGACCGAAGCGCAGTTCGACGAGACGACGACCAGCCGCACGGGTGCGACAGCGCTTCGGTGGGTGCTGACGCTGATCGCGTTCTTCCTGTTCGCAGGCATGGGGTGGCTTACATGGTCGCTTGCGCCTGTCGTCGTGGGCGCGTTGGCCAGCGCCGTGCTGTTCAGCTGCATGCACGTGGTGCTGGAGTGGGAGCGTTCGGTGGTCCTGCGCTTCGGCAAGTTCAACCGCGTGGCCGGCCCCGGCCTCATCTTCATGATCCCGCTGGTGGAATACTCGGCGGCTACGGTGGACATGCGCATGCGCTCGACGGCGTTCAAGGCCGAGCACGTGCTGACGGCCGACCTGGTTCCCGTGAACGTGGACGCCGTGCTGTTCTGGACGGTGTGGGATGCCGGGAAGGCGTGCTCGGAGGTGAAGAACTACGTCCGCCTGGTGTACTGGGCGGCGCAGACTACGCTGCGCGACGTGATGGGCGCGGTGAACATCGCCCAGCTGAGCACGCGCCGCGAGCAGATCGACCGCGAAGTGGCCGACATCTTGGAGCGCAAGACGAACGAGTGGGGCATCACCGTGGTGTCGGTGGAGATCCGCGACATCGAGATCCCCGACGAGCTGCAGGAATCGCTGTCGGCCGAGGCGCGCGCCGAGCGCGAGTACAACGCGCGCGTGATACTGGCCGAGGTGGAGAAGGAGATATCGGAGATGTTCGTGGACGCCGCGCGGACCTACGGTCGCGAGGATGCGGCGCTGCAGCTGCGTGCGATGAGCTTCGTCTCCGACAGCGTGCGCGAGAAGGGCGGTCTCGTGGTCATCCCCAGCGCCCTGTCCGAGGCGTTCGAGGGGTTGGAGAACATCGCGAAGAAAGCCTAGCGCGCCGTCTGCGCATCCGTTTGCCTGAAGGGGCTCCGCCGTCGCGGAGCCCCTTTCGCGTGTGCGAGCTCGACGCATGCCGGTTGACCACGGTTCCATCTGTGCCCGGCAACGGTGCCGGGTATCTATACTCGAAAAAGAATCATAAACATGTAAGACAAGTATCACAAATTTGTATGATTTATGATACGATACGGGCGACGGGGGAGGGTCGTATCGTGCAGCGTTCCTGTCAAGGGAGGGGGCGATATTCCGTTCATTACCGTTTTGAAGGCAGAAGGCGAGCAAGCCTTTACGGTGAAAGCGGCGCGCGGGGATTTCCGCGTTGATCCGCACGAAACGAGCGAAAGAAAGGAAGGGGAATGAGAAAGAAGCTGATGGTGGTGACCGCGATGCTGATGGCGGGATCGCTGTTCGCCGCCGGTTGCGCGCAGCAAGGAGCCGCGGAAGGGGAGAGCTCTTCGACCGAGGTTCAATATCAGAACAGCATCGAGGAGGCCGAAGCGTATCTTGACGGGGTGAACGAGCGTCAGGACGAGCTGAACAAGGAGTACGCTCCCGAAATCCGCACCTTGGAAGACGGCACGAAGGTTCAGCGCACGCCGACCGAGTACCAGTGCTACCACTGGAACCGTCCGTACGAAGGCGGCACGTCGTACAACAACTACTATCTTGATGCCGACAACCGCGGTTGCGGGGCTTGCCATGAAGATCTCGGCGACGCCCTGGCCAACATGGAGTACAGCCATCCGACCGTCTGGAACGACGCTCTCGGCAGCAAGATCACGGTCGACCAGTGCATGCTCTGCCATAGCGCAGACGACGGCTACGAGATGGGCACCGTCATGCACGGCGTCCACTACGGCGAACGCAACGGCGAGAACTTCGAGGAGCGTGGCGGCAAATGCATCAGCTGCCACAACATGACGGAGAACGAGCAGGGCGCCGAGCTTTGGGACGTGGTCAAGTACGACCATCTTGACGGCATCGTCAAGGTTCCCGACGTCCAGGGCGAGTTCGTGTTCGATCAGGACACCGTCGTGGCCCCCGAGGACATGTTCACCTACGACTGGATCCATTCCCGCTACGACAGCCTGATCCACATCATGGGCAAGAACGTGCTGGATACGGAGCTTCCGAAGGACTTCGTCGACAATTTCGAGATCACCATGGACGGCCTGGTGAACAAGCCGTTCACGGCGAAGCTGGCCGACCTGATCTCCGAAGCCGAGGCGGCCGGGGTCACCGTGACGAAGCTTTCGAAGATCCACTGCGTCGACAACATGCCCGGTGGCGGCGGCATCTCGAACGTTGAGATCACGGGCATCCCGCTGACCTGGCTTATCGAGAAGGCGGGCGGCGCGAGCAAGGACATCACCGGCGTGCTGTTCGATCGTCAGGAGTTCCGCACCAACGGCGCCCAGACGCACAGCAACCGCGGCGTCCCCGAGGCTTCGTTCGAAGACGTGTACCTCGTTTACGAGATCGGTGGCAAGCCACTCGATCCCAGCCAGGGCAGCCCCTGCATCAACTGGGTCGAGAAGTGCGACGCCCAGTCGTACGTCAAGCAGTGCGTGGGCTACAAGCTGACCGACGAGGAAAAGCCGTGGGAAGACTGGATGATGAACGGTTTCAATTCGTACGGCGAGGGCCCCTACATCAACAAGCCGAATGCGACGGTGCTCAAGGTCCCCGAGGGCATGATCATCGAGACCGGCAAGCCCTTCACCTTCGAGGGATATGCGGACGCCTACGACGAGGCGGTGGTCAAGCTGGAGTTCTCCATGGACAACGGCAAGACCTGGACGCCGTACGATCTGGGCCAGACCGATCCTAGCAAGTGGGTGTACTGGCACTACACGTGGACTCCTGAAAGCGACGGCAGCTACGTGCTGATGGTGCGGGGCACCACCGATACCGGCCTCGTGGGAACCAACATCCAAAAGGTGATGGTGACCGCCAAGAGCAATGTGGAGGGATAGAATGAGATACGCTACTGGGGCAAAGATGCTGGGTTGTACCGTGGTGGGCGCGACCCTTCTGCTGGGAGGCGCGGGCGCTCTGGGAGGGCTCGACATGGCGATGGCCCAAAGCAGCCTGCTTCCCGTCGAGACGATGCAGCGCAACGCGGTGGACTACGACAAGGTTGCGAACGTCTCGGGCGACTTCACCTTCTGCCAGGACGTGGTTACTCCGGCCGACGAGGTGTTCAACCTGTTCGGCACGGCGACCACGGCCCTGTGCGCAAAGCCGGGCTACGCCTTCGATGCGGTCACCCATGAAAGCTATTACCTCAACATCGGCGGCAACGTCGAGAAGGTGTACACGGTGGGTCTCGACGAGATCGAGCGCATGGACTCCAAGATCCAGAAGATGCGCTGCACGTGCGGCATGAGCCCCGCCCTCGCCATGGCCAGCGTCAAGGGCGTCAAGGTGTCCGACATGCTGTCCATGACCGACATCGCCCCCGAGGTGAACACCATCACGTTCAAGGACAAGGACGGCTACGGCCTACCCATGCCCCTATCGTACGTGCTGGAGAAGGAAGCGCTGCTGGTGTACCAGATCGACGAGCAGAAGCTGTCCGAGGGCGAGCGCCTGCAGGTGTGGATGCCCGACACCGTGGCCAAGTACTTCACCCGCGCGGTCACCGACATCGAGCTGTCCGTTTCCGATGAGGTGCCCGAGGTGCAGGGCCCGGACGACGAGTACCGCGCCAAAGTGAACATCCTCAGCACGGTCGACGGCGGCTTCAAGGTGGGCGACATGGTCTTCTTCGAGGGCTACGCCGACGATTGCGGCGTCAAGGTTGCCTCCGTTGAGTTCTCGATGGACGGAGGGGAGACGTGGACTTCGTTCGACACCTCCTCCTCGAACGCCGAGGACTGGGTGTACTGGCACTTCGACTACGTGGCCGAGACGGCGGGCACCTTCAAGCTCGACGTCCGCGCGGTCACGGAGGACGGCACGGTCTCTCCCCTCGCCTCCAGCGTGGTGTTCGACGTTGAAGCGTAGGCTCGTCGTCACTTCGATCTTGAAAGCGAGTGTTTGAAATGGGAGAACATGTGAGCGTGACGCGCCGCACGCTGTTGCAGGCGTCGGCTGCGGGAACCTGCGCGCTCGTCCTCGGCGGCGTTGCCGCTTTCGGCGGCGAGGCGCATGCCCGCGAGGCCGACCAACGGCAAGACGGCGACGGCGCGGCGTACGGCTTCCTCGTCGCCCTTGCGCGGTGTTCCGGATGCGGACGATGCGTCGAGGCGTGCAGGAAGGAAAACAATCTATCCGACGATACCCCTGACAGGAGAACGGTATCTTCGTTCAAGCGCCGAAGAGGGAGGAGCTTCTTCATCTCGACTTCGTGCATGCATTGCGAGGATCCGAGCTGCATGAAGGTATGCCCGGCCGGCGCCATCTCGAAGGACGCCCATGGGATCGTGAAGGTGAATCCGGACGTGTGCATAGGATGCAAGTACTGTTTCCAGGCGTGCCCGTACGAAGTGCCGAAGTACAACTCCGTTTCCATGGACAAATGCGATTGCTGCCAAGGGTCGGGGGTTGCAATAGGGGAGGATCCTTATTGCGTGCGCGCGTGCAAATTCGGCGCCTTGCAATTCGGGCCTTTGGATGAGCTGATGGAGCTTACGAACCATTCCGCGGTTCCCGTCGCGCAAGCGAACGGTCCCTCTTGCCTGGTGCTGGGAACGGAGAAGTAGTATGGAGCTGCAAACGATATGGAGTTGGCAACCCGCCCTGTACCTGTTCTTGGGCGGCATGGGCGCCGGCGCGTTCGTGATGGCGGCGGTGCTGTTCCTGATCGACCGGACGCGTCATCGCCTGATCGTGTGCGTGTCGATGTGGGCTGCGCTAGCCAGCCTTGCGGTGGGTCTGCTGTTGCTGCTTTCCGAGCTCATCACGCCGCTGCGAGGCCTGATGATGTGGCAGAGTTTCGGCCACTTCACCTCGTGGATGACCTACGGCGCCTGGGGCGCGTTCGCGGCGATGGCGGTGTTCGCGGTGTCGGCGTTGTTGGCGACGCGCCCGGTGGGCGTGTGGCTGGCGAAGAAGTGGAAGTGGTTCGAGAAGCGGGGCGTCGCGCTGCGGCGGGTGCTCGCGGTGATCGGCATCGTGCTGGGCGCGTTCGTGGCGGTGTACACGGGCATGCTGCTTATGGCGGCCGGCAGCGTTCCTCTGTGGAGCACTCCGTTGCTGCCGGCGCTGTTCACGGTGTCGGCCTTCGATACGGGCGTGGCGTTGGTGGAGCTGGTGGCGCTCGCGCTGTCGAAGAAGGATGCCCTTGCTCCCAAGGCGCGCGTGCTCATGGAGCGGATCGTCGTGGTGCTTGTGCTGGTCGAGATAGCGGTGTTGGCGGCGTTCTTTGCGGTCATGCTGGGAGGCGACGTCCAGACGGCGGTGGGCGCGACGGCTGCGGCTTCTGCGGCGCTGCTGCTGACGGGCGATCTCGCAGCCTGCTTTTGGGCTCTGGTGGCAGCGTGCGGGTTGGCGATGCCGTTGGCCATGGCCGTGGCGGGGCTTGTGCTGCACAAGCGCGGCAAGAAGAAGCCCGGTATGAAGCAGCATGGCGGCACGCTGATGGCGGCGGGCGCCGTGGGCGCTCTGATAGGCGGGTGCGCGCTCCGCTTCCTGATCCTCGCTGCCGGCATGCATGCCGACCTGGTTGCCGAAACGGTGATGAGCCTGATCGGATAGATGCGAGGACGGCCCTCCCTCGCTGTCTTTCGCAAGCGGGCCGGCAGCCCTTGGCTGCCGGCCCGTGTTTTCGAGGTCGCCCGCTGCTGCAAGGGGGCGGCCTGTTTGGTTTTGCGCGGGGTGTTTGCTTGTGGTAGGGTGGACGGGCGCGCATCGTTCGCGCGGACGAGGTGGAGTTTGCCGGTGAAAGGGGATGGCGGTGGCGCATCGGGTGGGGGAGCCTCTCGAGTTCGACGGGTACGTGGACGATTTCGAGCGCAATGTGTCCGCGATGCAGTTCTCGTTGGATGGCGGTGCAACCTGGACGACCTATCAGACGGCAGGCGCGGTCATCGACAAAGGCGTGAACTGGCATTTCGTGTATCGTCCGGAACGGCCCGGCCGCTATCTGCTGAAGGTGCGCGCGCTCGACGGCGACGGCACGGTATCGGATATCGTCGCGGAATACGCTTTCGAGGTAGAGTCGTGACGGACGCGAGGGCGGGCGCGCCTGCGGGCGCGGGCGCGCCGGGCGTCGCGTCGTTCGGCGGCATCCGCTTGCGCGCCATCGACGGGGGGCCGCTTGAGGGCGCGCGCCTGTTCCGGTCGGCTTCGCTTTCGCGCATCACCGAGCACGAGGCGGCGTTCGTCGTGGGCGGTTTGGGCGTTCGCTCTATCTACGACCTGCGTAACCGTTGGGAGGTGGCGTCCAGTCCCGAACCGCGTATCGTCGGCGCTAAAACGCTCGCATTCGAACCTTCCACCGATCGTGGACGTTCGGACGCGTCTCGCCGTCTGGTGGCCGGCGTCATCGGCGAGTACGGCCGTCCGGAAGAGCGCATGATCTGCAATTACCGGCGTTATGCGCGCGAGTTTCCCCTTATGGGAACCGTTCTGCGCACGATGGCCGCGGAACGCCTGCCTGCCCTCGTGCACTGCGAGCACGGCAAAGATCGCACGGGCGTGCTGTGCGCCGTGCTGCAACGCATAGCCGGATGCCCCGAAGACGACATAATGGCTGCGTACCTGGCCACCAACGAGGCGAACGCCGAGACGGCGGCTCACGAGACGGCTCAGTTGTCGCAGGGGATGTCGGATGACGAGCGCGCGGTGCTGGCGTCGTTTTTAGAGGCGCGGCCGACGTACTTGCGTGCGTTCTTCGACGAAGTCGAGGGGTGCGTCGGCGGGTTTCCGGCATACGTGCGTGACGCGCTGCGCCTGACGCCCGTTCAAGTTGCGAGCCTCCGCGCGCTGTTGGCTCGCTGAGCGCGGGCCGTTGCGGGGCGCCGCGCTCGCACCGGTTCCGCATGAAGCAGGCGCATTCCGGAAAGCGCTCTGGCACAGATCGTATGGTATGCACGATTTCAGGGCATCTTTTCGGGAATGGTTCGAGAAACTCCCAGCTCGCCTTTTTCTGTATGCTCGGCAAATCGTTCATAGCGCGCAATCTCTGCCAACAGCTTCGTGGGGAAAGGCGGGGCGATACGGAAAGCGCCATGGCGCAATGGCGAGCCGGGCCGCCATTGCGCCCTCACCTCGGAGCCGCCTCGATGTGATGTCCGTCGTGGCGCTTGCGCTTCGGGGCAGCTGCCGGCTCGCGCTCGCTCCGCTTGCGCCGTCCGTCGCCGGTTCCCGATCGCAGGGGGTTCCGCTTTTCGGCGGCTGTGCTATACTGTCCCCGCGCTTTAGTACAGTAAAGTAGAAAAGCGGCCGAAGCGAAGGCGCCACCAGGGAAGGGAGCGCATCGGCCGGACTTGAGGATGATGGGAGATGCGATGAAGAAGAAACTCGTAGCGCTCGCGGCGGCTGTCGCCACGTTGGCGCTGTCTGCGGTGATGCTGGCCGGTTGCTCCGGCGGCGGAGATGCGCAGAGCGCCGACAGCGCGGCCACGGACGGCTCGTTCACGCTGGCGGTGGGTTTCGACCAGGGGTATCCGCCGTACGGCTACGTGGGCGACGATGGCCAGTTCACCGGCTTCGACCTGGAGCTTGCCAAAGCCGTGTGCGAGAAGATGGGCTGGGAGCTCAAGCTGGAGCCCATCGACTGGGACGCGAAGGACGCGCTCATCGGCAGCGGCACCATCAACTGCATCTGGAACGGCTTCACCATGGAGAACCGCGAGAACGACTACACGTTCTCTGAGCCGTACATGTACAACGAGCAGGTGGTGGTCGTGAAGAAGGACAGCGACGCGAAGAAGCTTGAGGATCTGGCCGGCAAGACGGTGCTGACGCAGGTCGATTCGGCGGCGCTGCACGTGCTGGAGGACGAGAAGGGTCAGAAGGCGCTGGCCGACACGTTCAAGGAGCTGCAGACCATCGGCGACTACAACAACGCGTTCATGCAGCTTGAGTCCGGCATGGTGGACGCCGTGGCATGCGACCTGTCCATCGCCAGCTACCAGATGGCGGCCAAGCCCGACACGTACGTGAAGCTGGGTGTGCTGGCTCCCGAGAACTACGCGGTGGGCTTCAAGAAGGGCGACACCGAGCTGGCCAAGCAGGTGACCGACGCCCTCAAGGCGCTTGACGAGGACGGCACCGTCAAGCAGCTGTGCGACAAGTACGCCGACCAGGGCATCACCTACGACAACTGGGTGCTGTAAGGTTCCGCCGGCCTGACGGCCGGCGGACCTGCTCGACGCTGCGGGCCGTTCGCGCACCGAATCTTCGCGCGATCCCGGAAGCTCGCGTACCGCAGTACGCTTCGCCTCCGCGATCCCCCGAATCTTCGGCACGGGAACGGCCCTCGCTGACGTTACTGAACCTGTTATGTTTGAGAAAGGCCGAACATGGAATTCGCTACCATGATGGAGCTTCTGCTCTCGGGCTTGGCGTTCACTTTGCAGATATTCGTCACCACGCTCATCGGCTCGCTGCCGTTGGGCGTGCTGGTGGCGTTCGGGCGCATGAGCCGGTTCAAGCCGGTCGCGCTCGTTACGCGCTTCTACATCTCGGTGATGCGCGGCACGCCCCTCATGCTGCAGCTCATGGCGCTCATGTTCGGCCCGTACTACCTGTTCGGCCTGCAGATGGGCAACGATTGGAAGTACTGGGCGTGCTCCATCGGCTTCATCATCAACTACGCGGCCTACTTCGGCGAGATCTACCGCGGCGGCATCCAGTCTATCCCGCGCGGGCAGTACGAGGCGGCCGAGGTGCTGGGCTACTCGCGGTTCCAGACGTTCATGAAGATCGTGCTGCCCCAGGTGGTCAAGCGCATCCTGCCCGCCATGAGCAACGAGATCATCACGCTGGTGAAGGACACCTCGCTCGCGTTCGTGCTGGGCATCATGGAGATGTTCAGCCAGGCGAAGGCCATCGCCGCCTCGCAGGTGAGCATGCTTCCCTACGTCATCGCGGGCGTGATCTACTGGGTGTTCAACTTTATCGTGGAAATCATCCTCACCCGCGTCGAGAAGCGGCTGAACTACTACCATGATTAGGAGCGACGTCATGACCAACGAACAACCCGTCGTGCTGCTCGAGCATGCGCAGAAAAGCTTCGGCGGGACGCCGGTGCTCAAGGACATCTCGCTCAAGGTGCAGCCGGGCGAGGTGGTGGCCGTCATCGGACCGTCGGGCGGCGGCAAGTCGACGCTGCTGCGCTGCATGACGCTGCTGGAGACGCTCGACGCGGGGCGCTTGGCCTACGGCGACCTTGTGGTTGCCGAAAGCGACGGCGCGGGCGCGGCGGCCTATGCGCCAAAGGCCGTGCTCAAGGAAGCGAAGACCCGCTTCGGCCTGGTGTTCCAGAACTTCAACCTGTTCCCGCACTACTCGGTGCTGAAGAACATCACCGACGCGCCCCTCCACGTGCAGAAGCGCCCGAAGGACGAGGTGCTGGCGGCGGCGCGCGGCCTGCTGGCGAAGATGGGCCTCGCGGGCAAAGAAGACATGGTGCCCTGCGAGCTGTCGGGCGGCCAGCAGCAGCGCGTGGCCATCGCCCGCGCGCTCGCGCTCGACCCCGACGTGCTGTTCTTCGACGAGCCCACGAGCGCGCTCGACCCCGAGCTGACGAAGGACGTGCTGAAGGTCATCCGCGATCTGGCGGCCGAGAACATGACGATGGTCATCGTGACGCACGAGATGAACTTCGCGCGCGACGTGGCCGACCATATCGTGTTCATGGACGGCGGCGTTATCGTGGAGGAGGGCCCGGCCGAGCAGCTGATCAACAACCCCCAGCACCAGCGCACCCAGGCGTTCCTAGCGAAGTTCGAGGGGGAGTAGGGGTAGCTCCGCTCAGGATGACATCGCCCAGCCTGCTTCCGAACTGGGATCGCGGTATCCGGTCGTCGGCTTCTTCGATTCGGGATGCGGCGCTATACTGGAAGCTGCAACCTATCCGGAAAGCGAGGCGACGATGGCTATCGACAAGGTGAAGGCGTTTCTGCGCGAGCGGGGCATGGAGGAGCGCGTGCTGGAGTTCGAGACGTCGAGCGCCACCGTCGAGCTTGCCGCGCAGGCCGTGGGCTGCGAGCCGGCGCGCATCGCGAAGACGCTGTCGTTCCACGTGGGCGACCGCGTCGCGCTCGTGGTGGCCGCGGGAGATGCGCGCATCGACAACCCCAAGTACAAGGCGCGGTTCGGTTGCAAGGCGAAGATGCTCGCCGCCGACGAGGCCGAGCCGCTGATAGGCCACGGCGTGGGCGGCGTGTGCCCGTTCGCGCTCAACGAAGGTGTGGACGTGTTCCTCGACGAATCGCTGCGGCGCTTCGACACCGTGTATCCGGCGGCGGGCAACGCCGCGAGCGCCGTGCGCCTGGCACCCGACGAGCTGGAACGCTGCGCCGCGCCCTGCACCTGGGTCGACGTCTGCAAGGTCGTCTGATGGAGGCGGGGGAGCGCCGTTCCGGCGAGATGACGTTCTACGTCGTGCGTCACGGGCAGACGCTGTTCAACGTCATGGGCAAGGTGCAGGGCTGGTGCGACACGCCGCTCACGGACGAGGGCGTGCGCGCCGCGCAGTCGCTGGGCCGCGGGCTGGCCGAAGTGGACTTCTCCGCGGCGTACTCGAGCGACAGCGGCCGCGCCGTGCACACGCTCGACGAGCTGCTGCGCGCGCGGGGGAGCGGGGTGCCGTTCGGCCCCTACGACGATATGCGTCTGCGCGAGTGGTGCTACGGCGACCTCGAGGGCGAGCCGGGCGAGTTGCTGCACGCCACGCTCGACGCGGGGTTCGGCGCGCCGCTGTCGTTCGAGGAGCACAATCGGCGGCTGCCCGAGGTGGCCGACGTGCTGGCGGATGCGGATTGCTCTGGCCGCGCCGAGCGCTTCGATGCCATCGAACGGCGCCTGCGCGGGTTCTTCCGCGAGGCCGGGGATGATGGGCTGAAGCGCGGCGGCGGCAACGTGCTGGTGGTGACGCATTCGTTCGTCGTGCGCACGCTCGTGTACCTCATCGACCCGGAGCGCGTGAACGATCCGGTGAAGATACCGAACGCCAGCGTCACGCGCATCTCCTACGACGGGTCGGATTTCCGCCTGGGCGAGATAGGCTCCACCGCCTGGCAGCGGCCGTGAAGCGGAAGCGGCCGGAGCAAGCCTGCCCCGGCCGCTTCTGAAAGGAACTACCAGCGATCCCAGCTGATGCGGCAGACAGGCGCGGTGCCGCCCATGCCGCCGTGTTCGCGCTGGCCGTGCTGATGGTGGTCGTGCCTCCGAGCCTGATCGTCCTCGCGTCCGCGAGGATGCCCGTCTTCGTGACCGGCCCCGTGATCGTGCGCATGGCCGCATCCGCAGGCCTGCGTCCCGGCTTGACCCTGCTTCCGGCCGTGCGGATGCTCCTCGTGCGAGCCCTCTTCGGTTCCCTCGTGGTCGAGCGGATGCTTGCGCGCGCCCATCAGCCACTCGCCGGCCAGCAGCTGCATGCCCATGGGCATGAGCCGCACCGAGATCGAACCCACTTTGTTGTACCAGCCCGTCACGGCGCAGCGCTCGCCGCGCATGAGCGCGCGGTACACGCGGATGGCCGTCTCGTCGGTATCCATGGAGAAGTACTTCCACGCGGGCGCGTCCTCGATGCCGGCGTTCTTCGGGAAGTTCGTGCGCGTGGCGCCGGGGCAGACGGTGGTCACCGACACGCCGGTGTGCTTGAGCTCGCGCGCCAGCGCGGTTGAGAACGACAGCACGAACACCTTCGCCGCGCCGTACAGCGCGTTGTAGGGGCACGGCGTTTTCGCCATCATCGAGCTCATGTTGAGGATGCGGCCGTGGCCGCGCTCCAGCATGGGATGCAGGAACACGCTGGTCAGCTCGGCGAGGCTGGTGACGCTGACCTGGATCATCGAGCGGATGTCGGCGATGGGCAGGTCGGAGAACTGGCCGGCGGGGCTGTAGCCCGCGTCGTTGACGAGGATCTCGATCTCCTTGCCCGCCTCCTGGACGCGCTTGAATATGGTGCGCGCTGCGTCGGGGTCGGAGAGGTCGCAGGCGATGGGCAGCACGTCGATGTCGAGCCTGCGCAGCTCGTCGGCCTGCTTTTCCAGGGCTTCCTTGTCGCGTGCGACGGTGACCAGATCGAAGTCGTCGCTGGCGAACAGCAGGCAGAGGGCCTCTCCGATGCCGCTCGTCGCGCCGGTGACCAATGCGGTTTGTGCCATGATGGCGCTCCTTTCGTGCCGGACGCGCTGCGCCCGAGTAGTTTTTCCCGCTATGATAGGAGCGAGAAGCGGGTGCCGTTCGGGCGGCTGCACGGCCGTTGGAAAGGTGCGACTTGCACGCAATCGGGCTGAAATGGCGAGGAGGACGCTTACGAATCGAGTCGCGCCTCCTCGAGGGCGCCCTCCTCCCGCTTCAGGTCGGGCGCGGCGTCGTCGAGGTTGCGCATGCCGCGCGCGACCAGGGCGAAGGCCGTGATGGCCATCCAGCAGCCTACGAGCACGACGGCGGCCACCGAGGTGCCCAGTGCGCTGACGCCTACCGAGGTGGCGAACACGGCAACGGGCGCCGCCGCCAGCAGAAGCGAGTTCTGCGTGCCCAGCGCGCTGCCGCGCGACGCTTCGGGAATGCGATCGAGCATGAAGAAGCCCAGCAGCGCCGACGCGGGTCCGGCGCTCACGCCCAGCACGAGCGCGCCCAGCAGCATGAACGGATAGGGAGGCAACGCGCCCAGAATAGCCACGCCCAACAGCATGCCGAACATCGACAGCACGTACCATGTCCGACGCGACAGACGCGGAGCGAACACGGCATAGGCGAGCGAGCTTGCCAGCAGGCCCAGCGACATGGTCGACAGCACGTAGCCCAGCAGCTCGGGACGGCCGCTGTCCGTGAAGAACACGGGCAGGACGAGGCCCTGGAACGATCCCATGACCATGACGATGCCGAACGTGAGCAGGGTGGAGACCGTCAGCACGCCGTCGGTGCGGAACAGCACGCGGATGCCGGTGCGCAGCGCGCCAACGGCCGATGGCACGACGCCCCGCTGCGCGGTCGCGTCGCCTTCGTTCGCAGGGGCACCCGATCGCACCGCGCCCACGCGGCGCGGGATGGTGGCGGTGGCAAGCGCTGCCGAGAACGAGAGGGCGGCCGTGAACCACAGCGACGGCACGCCGCCGACCAGGCCGATGGACAGCGCCGCCAACGCGGGCCCTACGATGGTGACCAGCGAATCGAGCGACTGCGACAACCCCATGAACCGTTGGAGGTCCACGTCGTCGTGTTTGGTGACGGCTGGCAGCAGCGCGTCGCGCGCGGTCATGCCGGGGATGTCGCCCACGGCTCCCAGCAGGCCCAGTGCGACGAACCACCAGAAGTTCAGCCCCCATACCATGTCCACCACGGGGATGAGCGCGACGCTGGCGGCGGATACGAGGTCGGAGGCGATGGATATGGTGCGGCGGTTGAAGCGGTCGAGCGCCGCACCGCCCACGATGCCGATGGCCATCTGGGGGACGGCGCAGATGAGCGCCAGCGTGCCGGCGGCCAGCGCATCGCCGGTGGTAGCCAGCAAGATGAGCGGAAGCGCGACGGCTGCGATGGAGTTTCCCAGCAGGGAAAGCGCGTTCGATACGAGGAAACGGATGGAGGTGCGGCCGAACATGAGGGGGATCCTTTCTGGCGAGTTCCTTCGACTGCGCGCCTGCGGCGCTTCGCTCAGGATGACAATCGTTGCTAGAAAGGAGTAAAAACTACGACGCTGCGTCGGGGTCAAGCGTCCTGTGACGAAGATATGGAGGGGATTCGCTCAAGGATGCGCGCCTTCAGCTCTTCCATGATGCGATCTTCGGCAACAATCTCTGTGGGCGAAAGGTCTTTGCGGAGGAGCTCTTGTATAGGGCTCCATGCGGTTGAATTCTCGAAGTCGGCCTCATCCTCCCAGTTGACCGGCTCGAAGCAGTCCATAACGGGGTCAAGCAGTTCAAGCGACTCCTTGACAAGGCGATCTATGTCCTCCGTCGTTGCATCGGGGCGCAGTTCGTCGTAACGCGCTTGGAGAGCCCGTATCTTATCGATGAGTCCCTTCTCGCTGAGTGCTGCAGTCACTCGCTCGAGCTCGGCGACCTCCCCTTCGTCATAGAGGTGCCCCATGATGAGCATCGCCTGGCGCTCCCCGTCATTAAAGTGTTCTGCAGCAAATAGCGCCTTGGCCGCGCGGGCGAACCGCACCGGCAAGTCGGGGTCCAACTGCTCGCGCTTCAGCAGGGCGATGGTGCGGCGTTGCTCCTGCAGACGCTCGATCTGCAGCGCCAGTTCGCGGTCGAGCTCATCGAGCGCCTCGTCGGCGTTCGGGCCGGCTGCTTCGGCCAGATGAGCGTCCATTTCGTCGAGCACCTCCGAAATGCGCGACAGCGAGAACCCTAGCGACGACAGCCGCTTGATGCGCAGCAGGCGCACGAGGTCCCCTGCGCCGTAGTCGCGGTAGCCGTTCTCGCCGCGCGGCGGCTCGGGCAGCAGGTCGATGGCGTGATAATGGCGCAGCGTGCGCACCGACACCCCCGCCAGCTTCGCTATCTCGCTCGACTTCACCAGGAACTCTCCTTCGCTCGCGCCTACCGCGCCCGGCGGACCATCAGGCGCTCTTCGATGGGGAAGGCGTCGATGCTGCGGCGCTCCACCGTCTCGAAGCCGAAGTGGCCGTACAGCTGCTCGAGCCGTTCGGTGTAGCAATCGAGGTAGCAGGCCAGCCCGTGCTCGTCGGCGTATTCCAGAAACGGCGTGAACAGACGGCGGAATGCTCCGCTGCCGCGCTTCTCGGGATCCACGCCGGCCGAGATGAAGTAGATGAAATCCTCGTCGGCCGCCGCACGCTCGAGCGGCCAGCTCGTGGAGGAGATGGGGTCCATCGCCTCGATGCGCGGTCCCAGCACGTCGATCTCTTCGTCGGTGAGCACCTCGGCCAGAAGCGCGCCCGATTCCTCCTCGAGCTCGGTCCAGTCGACGTCGCCCAGCTCGCTGCGCAGGTAGACGTTCGCGGCCCCCGCTCGGTCGGGCAGCGCGTACACGCACTGGTACGGTGCGGTGACCTCGTAGTCCGACCGGATGACGGCGCGCGTGATCTCCAGCTTGCGATCGCGTCCGATGCCCAGCTCGTCGAGCGCTTCGAGCCAGGTGACGTACCACATCTCCTCGAGGAAGCACGTGCCCACCATGCGGGCGAGCGCATCGAGCTCCTCGGTTCGGTCGGGTTGAACGGTGACGAGTCCGGGCAGGTTCATAGGGCATCCTTTTGCGATTCGGTTTCGGTTCGTCTTCGATTCTCGCACGACCCGCAAGCCTTGTCGAGCGCTTCGGCGATTCGGGTTACAACTGAGGGCAAGGCGCGGCCGTACTGCAATCCGGTCGCGCCGGTTTGTCTTCGCCGCATCGCGCTGGCGCTGCCGCGACGACGGGCTGCCCGTTCAGTTCGCTTTCGAAGGAGGCTTTTCGATGACCGTCAAGGATTTTCTCGATACCAACGATTTCACGAAGGACCAGCTGCTCGACATGATCGAGCTGTCGCGCGTGCTCAAGCGCTGCGTGAAGGCCGGGTACTACCCCGAGCTGCTGAAACATAAGACGCTGGGCATGATCTTCCAGCAGGTGTCCACCCGCACGCGCCTGTCGTTCGAGGGCGCCATGGCCGACCTCGGCGGCACGGGCCAGTTCTACGCGCCCGGCACCATCCAGCTGGGCGGTCACGAGACCATCGAGGACTCGGCCCGCGTCATGAGCCGCCTGCTGGACGTTCTCGAAGCGCGCGTCGACCGCCACGAGGACCTCGTCGAGCTGGCGAAGTACGCGACGATCCCCGTGATCAACGGCATGTCCGACTACAACCATCCCACCCAGGAGATGGGCGACCTCCTCACCATGATCGAGCATCTGCCCGAGGGCAAGCGCATCGAGAACTGCAAGATGGTGTTCGTGGGCGATGCCACCCAGGTGTGCGTGTCGGAGATGTTCATCACCTCGAAGATGGGCATGACCTTCGTGCAGTACGGCCCCGAGGGCCATCAGATTCGCGAGGACCTGCTGGAGATCGGTCGTAAGAACTGCGAGGTGTCGGGCGGCAGCGTCAGCGTCACCGACAACCGCGAGGAGGCCATGAAGGACGCCGACTTCGTGTACACCGACGTGTGGTACGGCCTGTACGACAAGGAGCTGTCGAAGGACGAGCGCATGGCCATCTTCTACCCGACGTACCAGGTCACCGAGGAGCTTATGGCCATGGCTGCCCCGGACGCCAAGTTCATGCACTGCCTGCCCGCCTCGCGCGGCGAGGAAGTGACCGACGCGGTGATCGACGGCTCGCAGTCCATCTGCTGGGACGAGGCCGAGAACCGCAAGCACTCCATCCGCGGCTTGCTGGCGTACTTCTGCAAGCAGGCCGAAACCGACCAGACCGAAGCCGGAGAAGCCCACGACCAGCTGAACTACCTGCTGGAAGGCCTCGGCAAGCAAGCGATCAAGTAAGGGTCCGACTGATTTGAAAGAGGCTCCTTATGGCAAAGAATAAGAAATTCCGGTTGGTCGATGCGATCCTGTCGGTCATCACCGTCGTGTTCGTGGCCGAGGCGGCGGCTCCTGCGGCCGCCATCGGCAACTCGCAGTTCTTCTGGTGGATCTTCCTCATCATCGCGTTTCTGCTGCCGTACGGCTTGGTGGTCAGCGAGCTGGGCACCACCTACGACGACGAGGGCGGCCTGTACGACTGGGTTCGCCGCGCGTTCGGCGACAAGTGGGGCAGCCGCGTGAGCTGGTACTACTGGATCAACTTCCCGCTGTGGATGGCGTCGCTCGCTTTCCTGTTCCCCGAGACCATCTCGATGATCACCGGCATGGAAATAGGGCTGGTGCCCTCGCTGGCCATCGAGCTGGCGTTCATCTGGATCGTCGTGTTCCTCAGCTTCTCGAAGGTGTCGGACTCGGCGTGGATCCTCAACCTGGCCGCCGTGCTCAAGGTGGGCATCGCGCTGGTGGTGGGCGGCCTCGGCATTTGGTACGCCGTGAACTTCGGCTTCGCGAACGACATGGCGCCCGAGACGTTCCTGCCGGCGCTCGACTCGAACAGCCTGACGTACTTGTCCATCATCCTGTTCAACTTCATGGGCTTCGAGGTCATCACCACGTACGTGGGCTCGATGGAGAACCCGAACAAGCAGATTCCCCGCGCCATCATCGCGGGCGGCATCGCCATCGCGGCGCTGTACCTGTTCAGCTCGTTCGGCATCGGCGCCGCCATCCCGGCCATGGACATCTCGCTGGACTCCGGCATCATGGACGCCGTGGGCATCATGGCGGGCGTGGGCAGCGTGCTGTTCATCGTGGTGGGCATCGTGTTCCTCATCACGTTGTTCGGCAACATGGTCAGCTGGTCGTTCGGCGTGAACTTCGTGGCCGAGCACGCGGCGCGCAAGAAGAACATGCCGAAGGTGTTCGCGCACGAGAGCAAGAAGAACCAGATGCCCACCGGTGCCGCCATCGTCAACGGCGTGGTGGCCAGCGTGCTGGTGCTGCTGTCGCCCGTGATGGAGCTGGCGGGCTTCGACAGCTTCTTCTGGATCTTCTTCTCCATGAACATCGTGTTCCTACTGATCAGCTACATTCCCATGTTCCCCGCGTTTTTGAAGCTGCGCAAAATCGACCCTGCGGCGAACCGCGTGTTCAAGGTGCCGGGCGGCCACGGCGTGGCGCTGGTGGTGGCGTGGGTGCCGGTGATCCTGCTGGTGCTGGCCATCATCGCCACCATCGTGCCGCTGAACGGCTCGCCCGACGAGATGGGCAAGATTCCCATGCTCATCGGCGTGATCGCGTTCGTCATCCTGGGCGAGATCGTGCGCATCTGGTCGGCGCGCGGGCGCAAGGACGATTACGGCGGCATGGGCTCGAGCGGCGATCCGTTCGAGTTCGACGTGGCGCACGGCTACGAGGAGATGCCCGAATCCGAGAAGATCGCCGTGGAAGAGGACCTGCTCATCGGCCGCGAACCGCGCGATCTGGTGTAAAGCGACCCCTGTCATCCTGAGCGGAGCGTAGCCGATGTCATCCTGAGCGTAGGCGGCGAAGCCGCCGGAGTCGAAGGATCCCGTGCGGCGCCAGCCGTAAACCTTCCTGCTGCCGCCAAACGGGATCCTTCGACTGCGCGCTGACGCGCTTCGCTCAGGATGACAACCCGGATGGCGCTTCAGCTCGGTTTTCATCAAGGATGACAACCAACCCCGAAAGGACGTACCTATGGATACGATTTACGAGAACGAATCGACCCCGAAGAAAGACGGCTACCGCATGCCCGGCGAATTCGAGCCGCAGGAGTGCATCTGGATGCTGTGGCCGCATCGTCCCGACAACTGGCGCGACGGCGCGAAGCCCGCGCAGAAGGCGTACGCCGACGTGGCGCGCGGCATCGCCCAGTTCGAGCCGGTCATCGTGGGCGTGAACCCCGAGGACTACGCCGCCGCGCACTACGTGCTGGCGGGCGAGGAGAACATCCTGGTCGTGGAGATGACCAGCGACGACTCGTGGATCCGCGACTGCGGCCCCACGTTCGTGGTGAACGACGACGGCGACGTGCGCGCGGTGCACTGGCACTTCAACGCATGGGGCGGGCTGGTGGACGGCCTGTACTTCCCGTGGGACCAGGACGCGCTCGTGGGCCTGAAGGTGGCCGACCTCGCGGGCGTGGACCGCTACCGTCCGGACTCGTTCGTGTTGGAGGGCGGCTCCATCCACGTGGACGGCGAAGGCACCGTGATGACCACGGAGATGTGCCTCTTGTCCGAGGGGCGCAACCCCGAGCTCTCGAAGGAGCAAATCGAGAACTACCTGTGCGAGTACCTGGGCGTCGACAAGGTGATCTGGATCAAGGACGGCATCGACCCCGAGGAGACGAACGGGCACATCGACGACGTGGCCTGTTTCGTGCGCCCGGGCGAGGTGGCCTGCATCTGGACCGACGATGAGGACAACCCGTTCTACGAGGCCGCGCACGCCGCCTACGAAACGCTGTCGAACGCCACCGATGCCAAGGGCCGCCAGCTCAGGGTGCACAAGCTGACCATGCCGAAGGAGCCTACCTACATGACGCAGGAGGAAGTGGACGCCATCGACGTGGTGGAGGGCACTATCCCGCGCACCACCGAGGACGTGTGCATCGCCTCGTACATGAACTTCCTGATCGGCAACGATTTCGTGCTGGTGCCCCAGTACGACGACGAATACGACGAGAAGGCCTTGCAGCAGGTGCAGGAGATGTTCCCCGAACGCGAAGTCGTGGGCGTGCCCACGCGCGAGGTGGTGTACGGCGGCGGCAACATCCACTGCATCACCCAGCAGCAGCCAGTTGGAGTGTAAAGTCCGAAGCCCCAATCAGAAAGGATTTCCCATGTCCTATCAGAAAGGACCCGGCCAGACCGTGGTCATCGCCCTCGGCGGCAACGCCTTGGGCAACACGCCGCAAGAGCAGCTCGAGCTGGTGAAGAACACCGCCTCGCACATCGTCGACATGGTGGGCGAGGGCGTGAACGTCGTCGTGTCCCATGGCAACGGGCCGCAGGTCGGCATGATCCAAAACGCGTTCGACTACGCGAACGCCCATGACGGCAAGACGCCGGCCATGCCGCTGCCCGAGTGCGGCGCCATGAGCCAGGGATACATCGGCTACCAGCTGTCCCAGGCCATCCTGAACGAGCTCAAGCGTCGCGACATCATGCGCTCGTCGGTGGCTCTCATCACCCAGACGGTGGTCGACGCGAACGACCCCGCGTTCCAGGATCCCACGAAGCCCGTGGGCGCGTTTCTGACTGAAGACGAGGCCGTGCGTCTTGCGAACGAGACGGGCGCCACGTTCAAGGAGGACGCCGGCCGCGGCTGGCGCCAGGTGGTCGCATCGCCCGCGCCGGTGCGCATCGTGGAGTTCGATGCCATCAAGGACCTCGTGGACGACGGCTACCTCGTGGTTTCCACGGGAGGCGGCGGCGTGCCCGTCATTGAGGAGGACGGCGGGTATCGCGGTGTGCCGGCCGTCATCGACAAGGACCGTTCCAGCGCCAAGCTGGCGGCCGACTTCAAGGCCGACATGCTGGTCATCCTCACCGCGGTGCCGAAGGTGGCCATCAACTTCAACACGCCGGACCAGCAGGACCTCGACGTGCTGACCGTGGCCGAGGCCGCGCAGTATATCGAGGAAGGCCAGTTCGCTTCCGGCTCCATGCTGCCGAAGGTGGAGGCCTGCATCGCGTACCTGCAAGCCTACCCCGAGGGCAAGGCCATCATCACCAGCCTCGAGAACGCCGCCGAAGCCATCGAGGGCGAGTCCGGCACCCTGATCGTGGCGTAAGCGCCGAAAGCGTGCGGCCCGTCGACGCGCGGGCCACGCGCTTCTCCATCGTGAAGGCGCGAGTCGAAATTCTGGCACAAAATAACGGGTAGGGGAGCGATTCGGCGCTGTTTCGCATGTACGATAGGGGTGAAAAACAAGAAACCCCAGGTCGAAATCGTCCGCAATCCGAACCAAATTCCCCTACCCGCAAATTTGTGCCAAAAACAGGCACCCCACGTTCAAACCGCAACCCGACAAACCGATGCTAATCGTGACAAGCGGGAGCGGCTCAACATGGGCGTAAGCTCTCGTCAGGAGGTGCTCGACATTGTGTACGATGCGGGCGCCGAAGGCAAGACGACGCCCGCATCGTGAGAGGTTCTTACTCCGCTTCGAGCAGCGGTTCGGATTCGGGGGCGGGTTTTGTTTGCATTGCCCCCGCCCGCCTCAGCTTCCCGCATTCCCGCGCGGCCAGCGCCACGGTCAGGGAGGCGGCCATGAGATCGGCGGGGGGCTGCGACCACCAGACGCCGGTCAGGCCCTCGACGGCCGCCAGCACCACGATCATGGGGATGGCGAACAGCAGGTAGCGGCAGACGCCCAGCAGAATGGAGATGCGCTCCTGTCCCACGGCCTGGAAGTACGCCGAGGCCACCTGCGCCAGGAACCCGAACGGCGCGCACACCAGCAGCGGCAGGAAGTGCGAGGCGGTCAGCTCGATCAGCTGGGGGTCGTCGCCGATGAAGAACGTCGAGATGGGCGCGGCGAACGCGATGACCAGCCCGCACACGACGGCCAGGATGGCGAACGTCCCGCCCAGGCTGGCCTTCACCAGCTCGTGCAGGCGCTCGAAGTGGCGCGCGCCGCGGTTGAAGCTGGCGATAGGCTGCAGGCCGTAGGTGGCGCTGAGGCACAGCATGTCCAGCAGGTAGACGACGTAGCCGTTGATCACGGAGAACGCCGCGAGGTCGGGATCGCCGCCCAGCGAGCCCAGGTAGTTGTTGATCACGATGGTGTACACGAGGCTGGCCACCTGCACCAGGAACAGCGGCAAGCCCTGCCAGAGGATCGTGCGGCAGATCGCGGGATCCAGCTTCATGCCTCCGAACGTCACCTTGAAGGTGGACTTCTTGTTGAACTGGAAGTACAGGATGGCGAAGAACCATAGCCCCGTGCTCATGCCGTAGTACGCGCCTGCGGCAGCGAAGCCCAGGTCGAGCACGTACACGCACAGATACAGCCAGAACAGCGCCAAGACGGAGGCGATGACGGCCAGCGCCGAGGCCAGCGAAGGCTTCTCGTCGGTGCGCAACAGCGAGCACAGCAGCTGCCCCAGCGTGCAGAACGGGTAGAAGCACATGAGCAGGCGGATGAACGCCGTCACGTCCTCGTGGATGTCGGGCGTGGCGCCCAAAAGCGTGGCTATCTGCGGCGCGAACAGGGCGATGACCGCGGAAAGCGCCACTAGCAGGTAGGCGGCCAGCCAGAACCCCTGGTTGAACACCTTCTGCGCGCCCGCCGTGTCGCCGCTGCCCAGGCGCTGGCCGGCTGCGGCGGCGGTGCCCATGCCCAGCGCCCCGCCCAGCGCCAGGTTCAGCAGCTCCAGCGGAAGGATGACGGTGACGGCGGCCAGGCCGAGCGGTCCCAGGCCGTTGCCGATGATGAGGCCCTCCAGCACCACCATCACCATCTGCGCCAGCATGCCGGCGAACGTGATGGCGGCGTAGCGGGCGAACAGCGGCTTGATGGGCGCGGTGCCCAGCTCGCGTTCGGTGGGTTCGGGCTCGATAAGCAGCTCGTCCATTGCCGTCGGCCTCCTTGAGCCTGGTGGCGGTTTCCGTCGTGACGACCTTACCGCGAAGCCGACGCGAGCGGGGGATTATACCGGTCGCGTTTCGCCGGAGTGCGGGATTATATGGGATTAGCCGGGTAGCGCGAAGGTTACGGGATGCCGAGGGAGCAACGGGAACGGCGCGCGCATGTCGTCCGCAGTCCGGGGACGCATCTTCGCCCCTAAAACACGCTACAGGCCCCTTTTCCGTGTTTTAGGGGCGAAGATGCGTCCCGGCGGTGCCCCCGGTTCCGCGCCGGGGGCACCAAACATGGAAGGGGATGGGTCTGGTTAGGCTTCGTACACCTTCTTGCCGTCCAGGTAGGTGGCAAGCACCTTCGCGCCGAGGATGTCCTCCGGGGCGCAGGTGACGAGGTCGGTGTCGAGCACGGCGAGGTCGGCCAGCTTGCCGGCCGTCAGCGATCCCACCTCGTCGTCGCGTCCCGCGGCGATGGCGCTGCCCAGCGTGTAGGCGCGGACGGCGTCGGCGGCGGGGATCTTCTCGTGCGGCTGCCAGCCGCCTGCGGGCTCGCCGGTGGCCGGGCTCTGGCGCGTCACGGCGTCGTAGATGACCTCGCGCGAGTTGATGTCCACCACGGGCGAGTCGGTGCCGAAGGAGAACTTCACGCCGGCGTCGAGGTAGCTCTTGTACGGCCACATCAGCTTGGCGCGCTCCGGCCCCAGGTCGCGCTCGATGCCGTTCGGGTCGAGCACCGTGTGGGGCGGCTGGCAGTTGGCGCACACGTCCAGCTCGGCCAGCCGCTCGATGTCGCCCGGCAGGAAGTTCTCGAGGTGCTCCAAGCCGTTCTGGCCGTTCGGCGCGCCGAACTTCTCGCGCGCCTCCTCGAAGATGTCGAGCGCGGTGTGGATGGCCTTGTCGCCGATGGTGTGGATGCGCACGGCGAAGCCCTCCTCGGCCGCGCCCAGCACGATGGTGCGCATGCGCTCGGGGTCGGTCACCGGCGCGCCGCATTCGCCCTCGTGCGCCGCGTTGGAGTACGGCTCGGAAAGCCAGGCGGTGTGGGTGGACGACACGCCGTCGAAGAACTGCTTGAGGCCGGGAGAGCGCAGCAGGTCGTTGTCGGCGAACTCGTCGCGCAACTTCCGGGCGCGAGTCAGATCCTCCAGCGCGGTGGGGAACATGTTGATGCGCACGGTGAGGTCGCCGCGCTCGTGCAGCGCGCGGTACACGTCGTCGCGCACGAAGTCGCCGCCGGGTACGGCCAGAAGCGACACGTCGCACACGCTGGTGATGCCCTCGGCGTTGAGGTCGGCCAGGAACTGCCGGATGCCGGCGTTCGTTTCCTCCTCGCTGAATTCGAGCATGGTGGGGATGAGCGCGGTGGCCGCCGTTTCCTGGATGATCCCCGTCAGCTCGCCGTTTTCGTCCTTCTGGTAGACGCCGCCGGCGGGCGGGATCGAGTCCTTCGTGATGCCGAACTTCTCGAGGCCCTTCGAGTTCACCCACAGCGTGTGCGAGTCGCCCGACTGCAGGCACACGGGACGGTCGGGGTAGGCGGCGTCGAGGATGTCCTTGTTCGGCAGCACGGGGTCGTCCCACAGCGGGTGGTACCAGCCGTACGACAGCATGAACTCGTCGGCCGGCCGGGCATCCTCCACCTGCTTGAGCGCTTCGACGCAGTCCTCCGGGCACGTGCCCTCGCAGAACACCACGTAGGGCGAGCGGTCCATGGCCGAGGGGAAGAAGTGCAGGTGCGAGTCGTGGAATCCGGGGCAGACGAACGCGTCGCCCAAGTCGACGGTCTCGGTGCCGGGGCCCGCATAGGCGGCGGCTTCCTCGCGCGGCCCGACGAAGGCGATGCGTCCGCCCTCGATGGCGATGCTGCCGTCCATGGTAGCGTCGACGCCCGGTTCGGCGGTGAAGATGCGGGTGCTGTTCAAGATCAGATCGGCCGGCTTCATGCGACGGCTCCTTCCTTCGACAGATCGGACGAATCGACGGTGCGTTCGACGCGCAGCGAGCCCAGGCGGCGCAGCTCGCGCACCACGAACACCATGGTGAACGCGAAGCACAGCACGTCGGCCACCGGCTGCGCCCACCATACGCCGGTGATGCCCATGAACGACGACATGATGATAATGCAGGGGACGGTGAACAGGAGATAACGGCTCATGCCCAGCACCGTGGCGATGACCACCTTGTCCACGGCCTGGAAGTAGGCCGACATCACGTTCGAGGCAGAGCCCAGGCAGGCCAGCAGGCAGAGCGGCAGCGTGTTGGCGGCGGCCAGCGCGATGAGGTCGGGCTCGTCTCCGCAGAAGATGGTGCAGATGGGCACGGCGCACAGGATGAACAGCGCCGACACCACGGCGATGGCGGCGGCGGTGTCCACCAGCGACGCGCGGATGAGCGTCTTCAGGCGATCGGGGCGCTTGGCGCCGTTGTTCACGCTAGCCAGGGGCTGCACGCCGTAGGTGGAGCACAGCCACATCATGTTGAGGATGTACACCAGGTAGCCGTTCAGGATGGCGAAGGCGCCTATCTCCAGATCGCCGCCCAGCACGCCCAGATAGTTGTTGATGACGATGGTGTACAGAAGGCTGGCGGCCTGCACGAGGAACGTGGGCAGCCCGATGGTCAGGATCTCCTTGCACAGCTTGCCCTCAAGCTTCATGTCGGAGAAGGCGATCTTGAACTTCGTGTGCTTGCTGAAGACGAAATAGAACACCGCGACGAACCAGAGGCCGATGGACAGGCCGTAGTACACGGCCGCGCCCGCAACGCCCATGTTCGCCAGGAAGATGGAGCAGTACAGCCACACGATGGCCAGCACGGCCGATCCGAACATGGCGGCGGTGGCCAGCCCCGGTTTCTCGTCGACGCGCAGCACCGACGACATCATCTGGCCGAGGATGCAGAACGGGTAGAAGCACACGAAGATGCGCATGAACGTGACCACGCCGTCCACGAGGTCGGGCGTGGCGCCCAGCATCAGGGCGATCTGCGGCGCGAAGATGAAGATGAGCGCCGAGACGGCCAGGATGAGGTACGTGGAAAGCCAGAAGCCCTGGCCGAACGCCTTGCGCGCGCCCGCCATGTCGCCGGCGCCCAGACGGTTGCCCGCGACGGTGGCCACGCCCATGCCCAGCGATCCGCCCAGCGCCAGGTTCAGCAGCTCGAGCGGCATGATGATGCCCACCACGGCCAAGCCGAACGATCCCAGGCCGTTGCCGATGATCACCCCCTCGAGGATAACCATGACGGCCTGCGCGGCCATGCCGATGAGCGTGATGAGCGAGTACTTGACGAACAGGCCGTGCACGGGCTTCGTGGCTAACTCGCGGTCCTCGTCGGTGACCGCGACGGCGGTTGCGTCTTCTGCCATCAGCGCTGCCCTCCTTTCCCGATCCTTGGTCTGCGGCGTTTTGCCGCCTCCCCGGGCGACCGGGCGGCCGCCCCTTGCGTTCGGGCGGCTCCCTTGCAGCCGCCCCGTCTGCAAACGACCATACGCCCGCCGTGCGGAAGAGGGAAAGTTTATAAGGGGTTGGATTGCCCCGCTGCGGGTTTAGAAGGGGTTAGTGCTCGTTTGACCAGGAGCTGCTTCAATCTTCTTTCCAGAAGCTTTGCAGCAGCTGCTGGCGCGAGCTGACGTTGGCCTTGCGGTAGATGTTGTGCACGTGCGCCTTCACCGCGCCCAGCGACAGCGTGAGCGCGCTCGCGATGTTCTGGTTGTCCTTGCCTTCCAGCAGCAGCGTCAGCACGTCGCGCTCGCGCGGCGTGAGCGCATGGCGGTCGGCGTAGCGCGCCAACTGCGTGTGGGCGCGCTGCTGCACCTTCGTCGTGGCGCCCGTGGGCGGTTCGAGGAAGCGGATGGACAGCGTGTCGGCGGCCGAGCGGATGGCCAGAACCGCGCAGAAGATGACCGCCACGTTCTCGCACATGTTGCGCTCGCTGAGGTGGTACGTGAACGACAGGTCGGTGATCTGCGGCGCAAGGTAGTACATCATGAGCGAATCCTCGGCGAACACGAGGGCGATCAGCACGGCGAACGCGATGAAGGGCTTGCGCATGCGCAGCAGGTGCTGCCGCAGCGTCTCGTCGGCTCCTCGCCGGTACGTCCAGAAGCCGTAGCCGAGCGCCGAAGCGACGCACAGGTCGCGCACGCCGTAGAAGATCCACTGGCTCAGCCTCGAGTCCTGCACCGCCACCACGACCGCCGCCTGCACGAGCACGCATGCCCCGCACGGCACGGCGATGCGCAGCCAGGTGCGGCGCTCGACGTATTCCAGCACCACCCACCACACGCTCATGATGAACAGCGTGGAGAACGCCAGCTTGATCCACGGATGCAGGAAGGGGAAGGTCACGATCTCGGCCAGCGTGTCGGGCTTCAAGTAGGAGTACTCGTCCAGGAAGATGAGCGATGTCTCCAAGCAGAACGCGATGAAGAACGCCATGATGCCCAGGTACGTGGTGCGATGCGACACGAAATAGGCCGACAGCGACATGCTGGCCGAGAACAGGCACATCAGTATGAACAGCATGGTGTAGCAGAACCAGATCTCGTTCACGATGCCTCCTCGTCCCTCTGTCCCTTTGTCTCACTCTTTCCAGAAGTCGCGGGTGAGATCCTGGCGGCTTGCGTGGTCGGTCTTCTTCAAGATGTTGTGCACGTGCGCCTTCACGGTTCCCAGCGCCAGCTGCAGCTCGCTCGCGATGTTCTGATTGTCCTTGCCCTGCAGCACGAGGGCGAGGATCTCCCGCTCGCGTGCGGTCATGCCGTGGCGTTCGCAGTACGCGGGCAGCAGGTCGTCGATCTGCCGTCGCACCTCGGGGTTCTCGGATGCGGGCGGCTCCTTGAACCGCAGCCGCAACGTGGCTCCGGCTTCGCGCAGGCTGAAGAACGCGAACGCCAGCATGAGGAAGTTCTCGGAGAAGTTGCGCTCGGATATGTAGAGGGGCAGCATAGAGACCGACGTGGGGTCCCACACTAGCATCATGAACGTGTCTTCCAGGATGATGCACATGGTCAGCACCAACGTGATCAGGAACAAAGGCTCGTGACGGCGCAGTCTCGTCTTCTCGATCTCGCTTTTGGTGGTGCGGTAGCGCATGAGCACGTAGCCGAGGCACCACAGCAGGAACACCTGGCGCATGCTGTAGAACAGCCATTGCTTGTACTGCCCTTCGGGCAGGGCGACGATCACGACGGTGCTGAGCACGACGAAGCCCACGGCTGGAGCGATGCGCATCGACATCCGTTTCTCGCCGAGGAAATCCAAGGCGATCAGCCACAGGGCTTCCAAGATGCCGAGGGCGAAGAATATCCTCAGGGCCGGCTGGTCGATGGCGTAGAACACTTCGAGGGGGAACTCGGTGTTCTGTCCGAGGTATTCGTTCTGGAAAATGAGCGCCAGATCGAGGAAGTAGAACAGGAAGAACGCCACCATGTACAGATGGCTTCGTTTACGGCAGACGAAGTACGCGGAAAGGGAGATCGTTCCCGCCGCGATACAGACGAGCATGACGAGGATCGTGTAGAAGTAGAAGGCGATCTCCAAGGTTTAGTCCCCCTCGCTTTCCCGTTTGCGGGTCGGCCGTTCTTCATGCGGCCATTCTACCTCGTGGGTTTAGCGAGTCGTATCGGGGTTGTAGAGCTTTTGTAAACTGAGACTATAGTGCCTGTTCAGAGGATGGGTTACGGGGGATTATTTCGGTTATAGATTTCTTTTCGTGAAAATAATCTTCATTATTCCTTCACAACGCGGGGTGCCGGTCGCATAGTGGGCGCCAAGAGATGCGGCTGCCGACGGCATGTCGCGGACCACCGATTCCATAGGAGGAACCATGGCAGTGAAGGACTACATCGACACCAACGACTTCACCAAGGAAGAGCTGCTCGACATGATCGAGCTGGCGCAGTCCATGAAGGCTATGATCAAGGAGGGCGGCCGCTACCCGCTGATCCTCAAGAACCAGACGCTCGGCATGATCTTCCAGCAGGTGTCCACCCGCACCCGCATCTCCTTCGAGACGGCCATGACCGACCTGGGCGGCCATGCGCAGTTCTTCGGCCCGGGCACCATCCAGCTCGGCGGCCACGAGACCCTCGAGGACACCGCCCGCGTCATGGGCTCGCTCGTCGACATCCTCATGGCCCGCGTGAACCGCCATCCCGACGTGGTGAACCTGGCGAAGCACTCCGCCGCGCCGGTCATCAACGGCATGTCCGACTTCAACCATCCCACGCAGGAGCTGGGCGACCTCTTGACCATGATCGAGAACCTGCCCGAGGGCAAGAAGATCGAGGACTGCAAGCTCGCCTTCATCGGCGACGCCACGCAGGTGTGCGTCTCCCTCATGTTCATCGCCTCGAAGATGGGCATGGACTTCGTGCACTTCGGCCCCAAGGGCAAGCAGGTGACCGACGGCGGCCTCGTGGTCGACTCCGACGTGGACATCATGGCCATCGCCGAGGAGAACTGCAAGGTGTCCGGCGGCACCGTCACCGTGTCCGACGACATCGAGTGCATCAAGGGCGCCGACTTCGTCTACACCGACGTGTGGTACGGCCTGTACGACGAGGAAGAGGGCGGCGAGAGCTACATGGACGTCTTCTATCCCAAGTACCAGGTGACCATGGAGATGATGGACTTCGCCGGCCCGGACTCCAAGTTCATGCACTGCCTGCCGGCCACCCGCGGCGAGGAAGTGACCGACGAGGTCATGGACCATCCCGAGCGCAGCCTGTGCTGGGTCGAGGCCGAGAACCGCAAGCACTCCATCCGTGCCATCCTGGCCTACCTCTGCCCGAAGACGAAGGAGGATGCCGACGCCGCCGACGCCGCCGAGGCTCGCATGAACGCGGTGCTCAACAAGATCGCCTAGTTGGGGATTGCGCATCCTGGAGGGGGACGGCCTTCTCCAGGATGCCTGCACTGATCGAACGCTCCACCGGGCCGGGCCCGCGACGTTAGCTGACGCGGCCCGGTGGGGCTGAACCCCTGAAAGGGGACAACCAATGGGTAATAAAGTCAAGAAGTTCTCATTCATCAGCGTTATTCTGTCCGTGATCTGCGTGGTGTTCGTGGCCGAGGCCGCCGCCCCCGCTGCCGCCATCGGCAACCAGCAGTTCTTCTGGTGGATCTTCCTCATCATCACGTTTCTACTTCCCTACGGCATGGTCGTCGCCGAGCTGGGAACCACCTACGATTCCGACGGCGGCCTGTACGACTGGATCCGCGAGGCGTTCGGCGACCGCTGGGGCAGCCGCGTGGCGTGGTACTACTGGATCAACTTCCCGCTGTGGATCGCCTCTCTGGCCACGCTGTTCCCCGACATCCTGGGGATGGTGTTCGGCGTGGAGTTCGAGCTGGCTCCCGTGCTGCTCATCGAGCTGGCGTTCGTGTGGATCGTCGTGTTCATGAGCTTCTCGAAGGTGTCGGACTCCGCTTGGATCCTCAACGGAGGCGCCGTCCTCAAGGTGCTCATCGCGGTGTCCGTGGGCGGCCTCGGCATCTGGTACGCCGTGAACAACGGCTTCGCCAGCGACATGTCGCCGGCCACGTTCATGCCCGACCTCACCAACACCAACGCGCTGACGTACTTGTCCATCATCCTGTTCAACTTCATGGGCTTCGAGGTCATCTGCACCTTCGCCGGCGCCATGAAGAACCCCTCGAAGGACATCCCCAAGGCCATCGTGCTGGGCGGCCTGGCCATCGGCGCCATCTACCTGTTCTGCTCGTTCGGCATCGGCGCGGCCATCCCGGCCGACCAGATCGACCCGGACTTCGGCATGATCTACGCCGTGATGACCATGGTGGGCGAGGCGTCTCCCATCTTCATGCTCATCTGCATCATCTTCCTGGTCACCCTGTTCGCGAACATGGCCTCCTGGTCGTTCGGCGTGAACTTCGTGGCCGACTACGCCGCCAAGCACGGCAACATGCCAAAGGTGTTCTCGCATGAGAACGCGAAGACCGAGATGCCCACCGGCGCGGCTATCGTGAACGGCGTGGTGGCTTCGCTGGCCCTCATGCTGCAGCTGATCCCGATTCCGGCCATCTCCGAGGGCATCTTCTGGATGCTGTTCTCGATGAACGTCGTGTTCCTGCTGATCAGCTACATTCCGATGTTCCCGGCGTTTTTGAAGATGCGCAAGGTGGACCCGAACCGCAAGCGCGTGTTCACGTTCCCCTTCAAGGGCAAGCTCATGTACGTGATGCTGGCCATTCCCGCCATCGAGCTGGTGCTGGCCATTATCGCCACCATCGTGCCGCTGAACGGCTCGGAGGAAGAGCTTTCGAAGATCCCCATGCTCATCGGCGTCATCGTGTTCGTGGTGCTGGGCGAAGTGGTGCGCATCTGGTCGAAGCGCGGCCGCACGGAAGAGTACAAGGGCCTGACGCCCGCCTTGGCCGCCGAGCGCTTGGCTGAGGAAGCCGCCGAAGAGGCCGCCGACGAGGCCGAGGCCCCCGAGGCGAAGGGCGACGCGGAACCCGAAGCGGTGCCGGTCGCGTAAGCAAGAACCAAGCTGGCGCCGCGCAGGTCGTCATCCCGGCTGTCATCCTGAGCGGAGTCGCGACGCGAAGCTAGTCCTTTAGGGAAGGATCCGGCGCGGCGCCAGCAGAGTAACAAACAACGCTTGAAGCAAGTACTGCAAACCAAAACAGAAAGGTGTGCATTATGAAGACGATTCACGAGAGCGTTTCCACCCCGAAGGCCGACGGCTACCGCATGCCCGGCGAGTTCGAGCCGCAGACCCGCATCTGGATGGCGTGGCCGCACCGCACCGACACGTGGGCCTGGGGCGCGAAGCCGGCTCAGAAGCAGTACGCCGACGTGGCGCGCGCTATCGCCGAGTTCGAGCCCGTCACCATGTGCGTGAACCAGGTGGACTACGCCAACGCCAAGGCCGTGTTCGAGGACGACGAGAACGTCACCGTCGTCGAGATGACCACCGACGACGCGTGGGTGCGCGACACCGGCGCCACCTGGGTGGTCAACGACGAGGGCGACAAGCGCGCCGTGCATTGGCACTTCAACGCCTACGGCGGCTTCGAGAACGGCCTGTACTTCCCGTGGGACAAAGACGAGCAGATCGCCCTCAAGATGGCCGAGATGAGCGGCTGCCGTCGCTATCGCCCCGAAAGCTTCATCCTCGAGGGCGGCTCCATCCACGTGGACGGCGAGGGCACGGTCATCACCACCGACATGTGCCTGCTCGATCCCGGCCGCAACGCGTCCGTGACCGACTACGAGCCCTGGTCCGAGGAGCTGCGCGCGTACTGCGACGAGCAGCTGAAGAAGTACCTGGGCGTGGAGAAGGTCATCTGGGTCAAGGACGGCATCGACCCCGAGGAGACGAACGGCCACATCGACGATGTCGCCCAGATCGTCGCTCCCGGCAAGGTGCTGTGCATCTGGTCCGACGACCCGGACTACCCGTTCTACAACGAGTGTCATGCCGCTTACGAGACGCTGTCCAACGCCGTGGACGCCAAGGGCCGCAAGCTCGAGGTGACCAAGCTCTGCATGCCCGTGAAGCCGCTGTACATGGACCAGGCGTCCTGCGACTCCATCGACACCGAGGAGTACGCCGAGCCGCGCGTGGCCGATGAGCCGCTGATCGCGTCGTACATGAACTTCCTCATCGTCAACGGCGGCGTCATCGTGCCGCAGTACGGCGACGAGAACGACGCGCTGGCCGTCCAGCAGATCCAGGCTGCGTTCGACGAGGCGTGGGGCGAGGGCGCGTACAAGGCCGTGGGCGTGAAGACCGACCAGGTGGTCTTCGGCGGCGGCAACATCCACTGCATCACCCAGCAGGAGCCGGCCGGCAAGTAGGCTGTTCCGGCGACCTCGCGGCCGGCGGGGCGGATCGTCCCGCCGGTGCCGCGAGCGTTCTGCGATTGATTATCCTCTGCCTGACAGTCTCCGGCCGTGGCAACCCCGGCTTTTTCATCAAGGCATTTTCCAGAAGGCCCCATCCGTCCTCCGGCCAACCGGTGCGCACCGGCGGAGGTCGGCGGGCCACGGAGCGGTCCTTTCGCCAGGGGCCGCTCCGCTTTTTCCTCACCTCCCGTCCCTGCGGCGCGCGTTGGGCGCGCCCGAGAGAAAGAGAGCATCGCATGCCTTATCAGAAGGGTGAAGGTAAGTCCGTCGTCATCGCGCTGGGCGGCAACGCCCTGGGCAACACGCCCCAGGAGCAGCTCCAGCTGGTGAAGGACACCGCCAAGAACATCGTCGACATGGTCGAGGAGGGCACCAACGTCATCGTGTCCCACGGCAACGGCCCGCAGGTCGGCATGATCAACAACGCGTTCGCGTACGCGTCCGCCAACGACGGCAAGACGCCCGAGATGCCGTTCCCCGAGGCCGGCGCCATGAGCCAGGGCTACATCGGCTACCAGCTGTCCCAGGCCATCCTGAACGACATGAAGCTGCGCGGCATCGACCGCTCGACGGCCTGCGTCGTGACGCAGACCGTGGTAGACCCGGCCGACCCGGCGTTCCAGAACCCCACCAAGCCCGTCGGCGCCTTCCTCTCCGAGGAGGAGGCCAAGGCCAAGGCCGCCGAGACCGGCTGGACCTTCAAGGAGGACGCGGGCCGCGGCTGGCGCCAGGTCGTCGCCTCCCCGAAGCCGGTGCGCATCGTGGAGTTCGACGCGGTGAAGGACCTCATGGACGCCGGCTACATCGTGGTGTCCACGGGCGGCGGCGGGGTGCCGGTGTTCGAGAAGGAGGGCCTGTACGAGGGCGTCCCGGCGGTCATCGACAAGGACCGCTCCTCGGCCAAGTTGGCCGCCGACTTCGGCGCCGACATGCTGGTCATCCTCACGGCCGTCGAGAAGGTCTGCATCAACTTCGGCAAGCCGGAGCAGGAGGAGATCTCCACGATGACGGTCGCCGAGGCCGAGGAGTACATCGCCCAGGGCCAGTTCGCCCCCGGCTCCATGCTCCCCAAGGTCGAGGCCTGCATCGAGTACGTCCGCGCCTACCCTGAGGGCAAGGCCCTCATCACCAGCCTCGAGTGCGCCGCCGCGGGCCTCGAGGGCAAGACGGGCACGGTCATCACGGCGTAAAGCGCCTCCGAAGCCCGAAGGGCCCGCTGCCGCATGTTCGGCAGCGGGCCCTTCCCTTTTGCGCGGCCGCCTCGTGCCCTGCGCCCGTGCGTCCGAAGCCCAGCCGGCCCGCCGCGACCCCCCCGGCGTCGCATCGCACCGGCTCGCCGCGCTCCCCGGCCCGCCGAATCCCTCCGGCCCGCCGCGTCCCCGCTGACCCGCCGCCCCTCCGGGCCGCCGTGTCCCGCCGGGCCGCTTTCTTGTCCGTGTTTCACTACCCGCTGCCGGCGGCCAATGCGCAAAATTCGCGCCGGATTGCACAAAAAGTGGCGACGTTCGATGGTGAAAGGGCCGTTCGAGCGGGACGGAGGGCTTCGCATCTCGGACGGGTTCCGGGCTCGAGTTTCCCACCTGCGGTTTTGTCGAGATCCCTCGATCGGCGCTCCCTCGGCTTTCTTCAAGGAATCAAACGTCGCGGTTTTTTGTGCGAATCACAGCCTGGAAGATGCATCGAAAGTCAGTCGTACCCTATTGGGAGGCCGAGCTGTCTGCGGAGTTTCAGCTTCCTCGAGTGGTAGTTTGCCACGCGCACCTGCGATCGTTTTCCGAGATGCTTGCGGATCCTGTCCGCGATCGCATCGGTGGCGACTAGGCTGTCCAGCTCGTCATTGGTGACGGAGACGACGGTCCAGCCCATGGAAGCGAGGGCGTTCGTCCTTCGGGAGTCCTCGATGCGCTTTTCTTCCCCGGAGTGCGATTCCCGGCTTTGGTATTCGACATCGAGCTTCGCTTCCGGCCAGCATAGATCGCACCGGAAACACGATTTGCCCGTAAGCGCTCGTGCAGCCGGGTTGGCTTTCACCTCGTAGTTCATGCGGGGAATGCCCAGCCCGTATCCGCCGTACATCATGGGCAGGCCGAGGAGAATGGCTTTCTTGGTCTCGCGCGGGGAGGCCGAGTTGTCGGCAAGGTAGCGCAAGGTTTTCGCGGCTTTGGTTGCGCCGCGAAGCGACGGGTTTCGTGTGGCGAAGTCTGCAAGGGCGTGAATCGATGACAGGGGTTCGACCTGGTAGGCGGATGATGTGCCGGTTCGTCTGGTTTGATAGGAGCCGCACAGTTCGTAGCCGAGTTCGAGCAGTGCGATCATGCTGGTCTCTTGAGCTGCTATATGCACGAAGGCGAGGGGTGCAGCGCTTACGTATGCGCCGTTGCCAAGTCGGTGAAGCGGGCGTCCCTGCACGATCGTTTTGCATGCGCGCACCGTGAAAGCGCTTGTAGATCGGCATTGGGATACGCGAGACACCAGAAGATGCACAGGTTGTTCGAGCATCATGGATGGGTGCAACGTTTCGAGCGATTCGAGGGCCTGCCGAAAGGCGCACATGCTGGGCGCTCGATCCGGCATCGTGTGCGCTCCGCTGCGCAAAAGGGTTCGCTCTCGCGGGTCGGTCGTGCGCAGGATCTGCAAAGCGGTTTCGTATCCGAAGCATATCGAGGGTGAAGCCACCGCGCCTCCTCATTGCCCTTGGGTTGAGAGGATCTTACGGGCGTGGTAGGGGAAACGAGGGCACGGTTTCCGCAATGGGCCGCCTCGTGAGGAGGGGCGCTCGCACTGGCTCTTTGTTGCCGATATTCTAGCACGCGAGAGGCGGTGCGGGAATGCGAGTGCAGCAAGATGCAAGCGACCGACGGCCAGGCCGACAGCCGGTTCCATCTCGTCGTCACGATCGGGTGCGCGCCTATTCGGCCGCATCGGCGTTTAGCGCATCCCCCTCTTCCTCGATGGCCTGCACCTCGATCACTTCCATGATGAGGCGACCGAAATCGGGCGCGGTGGCCGAGGTGATGACGGGCCCGCCGATCTTCTTCTCGGCTGCTTTGCGCGCGATGCCCGCCACCTCGCCGCCTGAGCGTGCGACCTCGCGATGCTCGGGGAGGCTTTCAGGGTCGGTCGCTCGCTCGACCTCGGCCGTGGTGGCTTCCGCCAGCGTGCTCAAAGCTAGCTCTAGGTCGCTCATGTTGTCGCGCAGGCTTTCGTTGGCGAGGCCTTTGAAGGTTTTATACTCGCGGGCGGTCATGTCCGACCAGGCGCGATATATGTCGTTGGTCAGGATGGCGTATTCGGAATTGGTTTTCACGCCGCGTTCTCGCCATTCGAACGTCAGGTTCTTCCTCACGCGAATGGAGAACAGGCGCTGGCTGATCCAGTCCTCGGTGTAGCCTTTGCGGCGGTAGTACTCGATGGCGCGTTCGATGGCGAGCTCGGGGTCGAACATTTCGTCGATGCGCTCTTTGCCGACCTGTGCGAGCCACAGCTTGAACGGCTCGGCCTTGGGCGAGGGGATGGACCGGACGAGGCGCAGTACCTGCTCGGTGGTGCCGGCGTCGGTGCGGTAGAACTATTGTCTTCCGCAGACTGCGTTTTCAGTTGGCTGCATTCTGCAACCAACCGACTGCCTTCCTCTTCGAGGCGATGCTTGAGCGCTCTCCGATAGGTGCGAGCTTCGGGGCTTTCCGTCAACATCGCCATCGCGTCCACGATGGAAAAGTTCCCGACTTATGCGCTGCTCTGCCATGAAAAAGGCCGAAAAAGGCAATGTCCGTGACTTACGTGCGCTCCGAAAGGCTCCAACCTTCTCTTTTTTGCGGCTCTCGCAATTCAAAAGATTCTGTGACCAGGTATTTCCCTGATCACGTTCACGATGAGACGCGCAGAAGTCTAAGACTTGCTTGGCGGAAGTGCGCATAAGTAGGGGACATTGCCGTTTTCGGCCTTTTTCATGGCAGAGCGCGTTTCACCGCCGGTTTTGCCGTTTGGGCTTGGAGCGAAAAGAGGGTGCATGCGGTTGCGGCTCTCGAAATGCGGGTTCCCGCGTTTGCCTTGCGGTACAATACCCTCTATGAGCGAGCCAGCATCCATAGTGATCATCGAGGACGACGCCGACATCAACGAGGTGGTGGCGGTGCATTTGCGCCGCAACGGGTTCGCTTGCACGCAGGCCTTCTCGGGCAGCGAGGGGCGGCTGCTGCTTTCCGGCTCCGAGCCGTTCGACCTCGTGATCGCCGATCTCATGCTGCCGGGCATGGCGGGCGAGGACGTGGTGCGCCTCGTGCGCGCCTGCGGCGACATGCCCGTCATCGTGATGTCGGCGCGCACGACCGCCGCCGACAAGGTGGCGCTGCTGAAGCTGGGCGCCGACGATTACCTGACCAAGCCCTTCGACCTCGACGAGCTGCTGGCTCGCGTGCAGGTGCAGCTGCGCCACGCCGACGTTCGCCGCGCATCCGCGTCCGGCGCGCCTTCCGACGAGCGCCTCCCCGAACCCGCCGCCGCAACCGCGATGCGCTACAAAGACTGGACGCTCGACGTCGACGCCCGCACGCTTTTGGTGCGGGAAGAGCCCGTGCGCCTCACGCGCCTTGAGTTCAACATCCTCGAAGCTCTCGTGCGACGTCCGCGCAAGGTGTTCACGAAGCGCGAACTGTTCGAGATCGCATGGAACGAGGAAAGCGCGGTCGAGGAGAAGGCCATCAACGTGCACGTCAGCAACATCCGCAGCAAGCTGCGCGCCGCGCATTCGGCCGGCGAGATAGAAACGGTATGGGGCATCGGCTTCAAGCTGGCCGAATGAGCAGTTCGCTTGCCGTCGCGCGCGTTCTTACAACTTTCTTAACGTTTTCGGGAGGGTTCCCTAACGCCTTCTCCGTATCGTGGATGGCAGAGCGTTCACGGCAGGAGTAGGCGGGATTGCTGCGACGAGCCGCATAACCTTGAAGGTTCTGAGGGTTTGAGCTAAGAGGCCTGATGCGCCTGTGCGAAAACTCTCAGCTTCTGAAAGGCTAAGCGGACGTTGCGGCAAGCCGTCAGGAAGGAGAATCGCGTGCTGGCAATTGAAACGCGTGGCCTGAGCAAGGCGTATCGCGGGCGCAACGTCGTCGACGGGCTGGACATGCACGTCGCCCGCGGCGATATCTACGGCTTCGTCGGCCGAAACGGCGCAGGAAAATCGACCACGATGAAGATGATCTGCGGGATGATCCGTCCCACGGCGGGTGAGGTGCGTCTGTTCGACCGCCTGGCCGCCGACCCGTCGGGCAGCGCTGAGTACAGCGAGGCCGTCCGCATCGGCGCGTTGGTGGAAAGCCCTGGACTGTACCCCAACATGACCGCGTTCGATAATATGCGCTGCAAGGCTATCGCGCTGGGCATCGTGGACGATGTGGGGGAAATCGAGCAGCTGCTGAGCGTCGTGGGGCTGGGTACTGCGGGCGGGAAGCGAACGGAGAACTACTCTATGGGCATGAAGCAGCGCCTCGGATTGGCGCTGGCGATGCTAGGCTCGCCCGACGTGCTGCTGCTGGACGAGCCGATGAACGGGCTCGATCCCGAGGGCGTGCGCGAGATGCGCAACCTCATCATCCGCTTGAACGAGCAGCGTGGCGTCACCGTGGTGGTGAGCTCGCATGTGCTGGACCAGCTGGGGCGCATCGCCACGCGCTACGGCGTGATCGACGCGGGTCGGATGGTATGCGAGATGACGGCGGACGAAGTGACCCAGGCGTGCGGCGATTACCTGGTCGTGCGCACGGCTGAGCCGGAGCGCACGCTGGCGCTGCTGGCCGAGGCATATCCTGATATCGCCTGCACGGTGTTGCCGGACGGGACGCTGCGCTTGCGGGGCGTGTCGGAGGAGCGCGCAGCGCTCGACGCGACCGTGTTCGGCACGTTCCTGGCTGCGAACAATATCCCGGTGTACGAACTGCGTGTCCACGAGCGTGATTTGGAAGACTACTTCCTCGAACTCATGGGAGGGGATGCTGCTCATGTTTAAGTACCTGCGCATGGATGCATATCGCCTGATCAAGACCAAGACGCTGTATGTAGCGCTCGGTATTATCCTCGCGGCGGTGGCGTTTTCGGTGTATATGATGAGCACGGCGGCCATGCCTGACCTTAGCGCGACGGGCGGGGAAGGCCCCTCGTCGATGGCGATCCAAAACGGCAAGGAGCTTGGAAGCTTCACGCAGACCCAGTCCGGTCTGTGGATCTGGACGACGGTCCTCCTCGTCTCCGTGGTGGTCGCCCAGTTCTTTGCGCTTGATTTCTCAAGCGGTTTCGTGAAGAGCCTGCCCCTGTCGCGACGGGATCGCTTGGACTACTACGGCGGGAAGATCGTGTTCGTCGTCATGCTCTCGACGGCGTTCTCGGTGTTCGGTATCGCTGTGTTCGAAATCCTTCTCAAGGCGGCAGGGTTCGCGTACGCCCATGCGGATTCGGTCCCGGAAATCGCCGTCTGGTACGGGTTGCTGCTGCTTGTCCTTTGGACGTATGGAATGCTGGCCGCGACGGCAACCTGGTTGACGCGGAGTAGGGGTGTGGGCATTGTCGTCACACTGCTCGCGAGCACTTCCGTTGCATGGGAGCCCCTCGCTCGCGCAGCGGAATGGCTTCCGTACGGCAGCTGTGCGCTGCTGGTTCAGGGCGGTCAGGCGCTGCTGGCGTCGCCGGGCGACATAGGCCATATCCTCGTCTCGTGCGGCACGGTGCTGGTGGCGTGCGTGGCGGTGGCGCTGGGCGTGTGCGCTCGAAAGGACGTGTAGGAACATGAACGGGTTCGTGCTGGCCGGTGTCGCGATTGCGGCGTTCGCCGCGGGGGCGGCGCTCGTCTCCTTCCGATACGAGCGGGAGCTGCGGCGCATGGCGCGATTCCTCGACCAGCGCGAACCTACCGGCAATGCCCGCATGACGGCGTTCGTGCGCACGCGCGGCGTGCTGGGCATCGCGCGCGGCGTGAATGCGGAGTTGGACGAGCTGCAAAACGAGCGCATCGCTTCCCAGCAGGCGCGCCAGGCGTTCCAAGCGGGGCTCACGTGCCTGTCGCACGACATCCGCACGCCGCTGGCCGGGGCGCAGGGCTACCTGCAGCTGGTGGAGGACGAGGCCGATCCCGCGGCGAAGGAGCGCTACTTGAGCGCCGCCGCCCATCGGCTGGACGACGTGCGGGTGCTGCTGGACGACCTGTTCTCGTTCGCCCAGGTGCACGATCCGTCGTTCGAGGTGGCGTACGAGCCGGTGCGTCCGGCCGACGTGCTGGGAGACGTGCTGGCCGGGCTGTACCCGCAGTTCCGCGAGCGGGGCTGGGAGCCGCGCGTGCTGCTGGACGACGAGGCGGTCGTGCAGGCCGATGCCGAGGCGCTCGCGCGCATCTTCCGCAACTTGACGGCGAACGCGCTTCGCCACGGCGCGGCGGCGCCCGTCATCGAGCAGCGCGGCGGGCGCGTGACGTTCGAGAACCGCGTGGATGATCCGGATGCGATCGACGTCGACCGCCTGTTCGAGCGCTTCTACCAAGGAGGCGGCGCTCGATCGAGCGCGGGGGCAGGTTTGGGCTTGGCCATCGTCTCCCAGCTGGCCGCCTCCATGGGGGCCACCGCCGCCGCCTCTCTCGAGGGAGACTTCCTCCGCGTGACCGTGGAACTGCAGTAGCCGGTGTATAGGGCATCCCGGCGACACCGGCTCAGCCGGTTCGCTTGAAGCTGTCGATGCAGGCATCCAGCACGTCGCGCACGACGCGCGGCGCACCGGGACGGACGTGGGCTTCGTAGGCGAGGGGCGGCAGCTCCATGGGGCGCGCTTCCAGCGGCGGGCAGTGCACAAGGGGCCGAAGCGGTCAGGCACGAACGCGCTTTCCGCGGTCGGCCGTCGCATGCGCGTGCGGAATCCGGTCGAGCACCGCTTGCGCGACGGTGCCGGTGGCGAACCCCGCCGCGATGCCCGCCCCCAGCAGAACGGGGAGGTAGAACGCGATCTCGGGCGTGCCGGTGACCGCGACGGCCACGGCGATCTGCCCGATGTTGTGCGCGACCGCCGCCGCCATGGCGGCGAGGCGCACGCGATTCGGCGACGAGAAGCGGACGAACGCCAACGTCACCGCCAGCGCGCAGGCGCCGCCCACGATGCTGAACGGCAGCGTCGCCAGCTGGCCTGTCAAGAAGGCCGCCAGCACGATGCGCACGCCCAGAACCACGGCCACATCGACGGGGCCCAGCCAGAACGCGGCCGCCGCGGTCACGACGTTCGCGATGCCCAGCTTCATGCCCGGCACGGGCATCGGGACGGGGATGAGCGATTCGAGCGCAGCCAGCGCCAAAGCGAGCGCGGCCATCAGGGCGCAGCGGCAGACGCGCAGGGTGGAAGGGGCGGCGATGCTAGCGCGCCACGGCGTCGAGGCCATCGCCATCGTCTCCTTCCCGCGCGACGGTGACGGTCAGCCCGTGGGGCACGCAGGCTATGGGCATGGCAGGACCGTCGATCCAACCCGTGTGCACGCACACCTCGTCGGGGCAGTCGGCTTCGGCCACACGGATGCGGCCCGGCTCCACGGCCACCACGTTCACGCCGCGCTCGTCTTCGAGGCGCAGCGTGTAAGGGTTCTTCACGGCATCGAGGTCGATGGTCTCGATCACGACGCCGTCGCGGGCGATGGTAGCGACGGCATGGCCGCTCGGGTTGGCGGCACCCGCGGCGTGCGCGACGGCGAACCCGCCCATGGCCGCGACCACGACGACGGCTGCGAACAGCAGCTCCGCTTTGCTCGCGCGGCGTTTCATGAGCGCACCACCTGGGCGTTGGTTCCGGCGGCCGGAGTGTACGCATCGGCGATGCCGTCGGTGACGAACGTGCGACCGTCGGAGGCGATCAGCACGAGGTCGAACGCCGCATCGCCGTCCGCCGCGGCCGCGCGCCACAGGTCGAGGGCGCCGTCGAGCCCCAGCACGAAGCAGGCGGTGGACAGCGCGTCGCATTGCGCGCCGTCCGCGCCGACGACGCTTGCGGAGGCCAGGTCGGACGCGGCAGGATAGCCGGTGGAGGGGTCGAGCAAGTGGTGGTAGCGCGTTCCGTCTTTGCCTTCGAAGTATCGTTGGTAGGCGCCCGAGGTAGACACCGTGGCGTCGCGCACCTCGAGCAGGCCCGCCAGCTTCCCGGGGTCGTCCGGGTCGGCGACGCCCACCTTCCAGGGCGAGCCGTCGGGCTTGGAGCCGAGGGCCGTCACGTTGCCGCCGAGGTCGAACAGCGCCGAGGTTATGTCGCGCTCGCGCAGCAGGGCGCGCAGCTCGTCGGCTGCGAAGCCCTTCGCCACGCCGCCCACGTCGCTCTGCGCGCCGTCTTCCAACGTGACGGTGCCAGCCGCTTCGTCCACCTGCACGGCGGCGTAGCCCACGCACGGCAGCAGCGCGGCCACCTCGTCGGGGGAGGGCACCCGATGGTCGCCGGTCGTGAAGCCCCAGGCGCTCGTCAGCGGGTACACCGTGGGGTCGAAGGCGCCGCCCGTGCGATGCGCCGCGTCGAGCGACGCGGCGACGAGCGCGGCCGTCGCCGGCGAGACGGCCGTCGACGCGCCGCTTGCGGCGTTGATCCGGGCTATCTCGCTGGTCGCGTTCTCGGGGGCCAGCAGCTCGTCCAGTTCGAGGACGCGCTGCCGGCAGGCGTTTGCCGCGTCGTCAGCGACGGCTTGGCTGACGGCGTGCACGGTGAGGGTCATGCCGGTGTCCATAGCCGTGAAGGAGCTGGTGGCCGTTGTGGTCGGGACGTCCGCCCCGTCGGGCTCGCCGCCCACGCATCCGACGGGGCCGACGGCCAGCGCAGCGCCCAGCGCGCACGCGAGCAGCGCAGCAAACGCTCGTCCGGTCCAAGAACGACGGGACGAGCGGGTGGTTCGGTTCTGTCGCGCGAAACGCTTCACCATGGCATCACTGGAACACCAGTTTGCTGATGGCATGGGTCGGGCACACTTCGATGCACGTTCCGCAGCCGATGCACGTGTCCGTGTCGATGCGCGCGAGGTTGTTCTCCACAGTGATCGACTGGGTGGGGCAGGTTTTCGCGCACTTCTGGCAGCCGATGCAGCCCACGCTGCACACCTTGCGCGTTTTCGCGCCTGCCATGGTGTTCTTGCACGTCACTACGGAGGCGGTTGGCGACGAGGCCTGGTCGACCATCGAGATGATGCCGCGCGGGCATATCTTCGCGCACGTGCCGCAGCCGGTGCAGGCTGCCGTGTCGATGCGCGCCACGCCGTTCTCCACGACTATGGCGTCGAACGGGCACGCTTCGGCGCAGTCGCCGTAGCCGAGGCAGCCGAACGGGCACGACAAGCTGCTGTACGACAGCGTGCTAAACACGCGGCAGCTGGGAACGCCCTTGAACACGAGCTGCGGGTCGATATGGTCGAGCGAGCCTTGGCAGGCCACGAACGCTTCGCGCTGCACCACGCCCGTGGACTCCACGCCCAGGTACGCGGCCAGCGCCTGCGCGACGCGGTCGCCGCCGGTGGTGCAGGCGTTGGGCGGCGCGCCGTTCATCATGGCCTTCGCGTACTGCTCGCAACCGGGGTGGCCGCAGGCACCGCAGTTGACGCCCGGCAGGATGCTCATGAGGTAGGTGAGGCGCTCGTCCTCGCCGATGGCCAGCTTGCGCGAGACGATCAGCAGCAGCACCGACCCTACGAGGCCGACGGCGGCCATGAGCACAACGGTCCAAACGACAGTGTCCATTCGTCCCCCTTCCTACAGCACGCCGAACAGGTTGTCGGCCACGCCCGCGAAGCACATGAAGCTCAAGGACACCAGGGCCGCGGAGATCAACGTGATGGGCATGCCCTTGAACGCCTTGGGCGGCTCGGCCTCGTCCACGCGCCGGCGCACGCCGCTGAACAGCACCATCGCCAGCAGGAAGCCCAGACCGGCGCCCAGCGCGGCCACGAGCGCTTCCGGATAGTTGTAGCCTTCGTCCACGGCGAGGATGGTCACGCCCAGCACCGCGCAGTTCGTGGTGATCAGCGGCAGGTACACGCCCAGCGCCTCGTGCAGCGCGGGAAGAAAGTAGCGGATGACGATTTCCAGCATTTGCACGAGCACGGCGATGACCAGGATGAACGCGATAGTTTGAAGGTAGCCCAGCCCCAGCGCGTTCAGCAGCTGCTGCAAGGGCCACGTGACGGCGGTGGCAAGCACCATGACCACGGTCACCGCGCAGCCCATGCCCGCGGCCGAGTCAAGCTTTTTCGACACGCCGAGGAACGGGCAGATGCCCAGGAACTTCACCAGCACGTAGTTGTTGACCAGGATCATGCTGAATAGGATTGCGGCGTACTCGGCCATTATGCCTCACGCTCCTTCAGGTCGCACATCTGACACGACGCGCACACGTCTTCCTGCGATGCGATGGCCTCGTCTTCCGGCTCTCCCGCGCGCCGCTTGCGGCGCATCTCGAAGACCACCGAGATGGCGATCAGCACGCCCAGCACGGCGAAGCCGCCCGGGGGCATGATGAACACGGTCATGGGCTCGACGATGCCGAGGAGGATAGGGAAGCCCAGCAGGGTGCCCGCGCCCAAGAGCTCGCGGATGGCCGACATGAGGACGAGCGTGAGGGTGAAGCCCGCGCCCATGCCGAGGCCGTCGAGCGCCGCGTCCTTCACCGGGTGCTTCGAGGCGAACACCTCGGCGCGGCCCAGCACGATGCAGTTCACCACGATAAGCGGCAGGTAGATGCCCAGCGCCTGATTGAGGTCGGGCAGGTACGCCTCGACGACCATCATGACGATGGTCACGAACCCGGCGATGACCGTGATGAAGGCGGGCAGGCGCATGGTGGTGGGAATGATGTTGCGCAGAAGCGACACCACGATGCCGGAGCAGACGAGCACGAACGTGGTGGCCACGCCCATGCCGATGCCGTTCGTGACGGCCGTGGTTACGGCGAGGGTGGGGCACAGGCCCAGCATCTGGCGCAGCGTGGGGTTCTCGATGAGCAGGCCCTTGCTGAATACGGAAAGCGCCGAGGGCTTTTGGTCGATGGCTGCCATTATGCTGCTCCCTTCTCCGTCGAGGTTGCGGCGGCGGCAGGCGCCTCGCCGGCAGCGGATCGATAGGCTTCGATGGCCTCGTTCACGGCGGCCAAGGCTGCTTTGGACGAGATGGTGGCGCCCGTGACGGCATCGATGTCGTCGATGGTCAGGGGCTCGGCGGCGCGGCCGAGGAACTGGTCGGTGAAATCGGGCAGCTGCACCTTCGTGCCCAGTCCGGGCGTCTCGGTGTTGTCCATGCCGATGACGTTCGTGATGGTGCCCTCGTCGTCGAAGGCCACGGCCATGGGAACCTGGCTGGAGTATCCCTTCGACTGCGCGATGACGGCGTAGCCCAAATCGTCGTCGGCTTCCATGAGCGCGGTCACGCCGGGCACGTCGCAGGACAGCGCCTCGAAGTCGGTCGCCTCGGGGATGAGCGCGTTGTAGGTCGCCCAGGCGCGCGCCTCGCGGTTCGCCGTGATGGTGGGCAACGTGAGGTTGTCGACCGAGCCCAGCAGGAATCCTACGATGGCGCAGATCAGCACGAGGACGACGGCTGGCTTCACCAGGCTGTTCCAGAGGGTTGGAGCGGGCGCGGCGGGAGTGTCGGGTGCGTTCGCCATCATTCGCCTCCTTCTTTCTTCGCGCGGGCAAAGCGGCGCTTCTTCTCGCCGCCCAACGGCGTGGTTGCCGTGAGCGAGTCGATGTACGGCACCACGAGGTTCATGAGCAGGATGGAGTACGCCGCGCCCTCGTTCATGTTCCCCCAGAAGCGGATGAGGCACGTGATAAGCCCAAGGCCCACGGCGAAGATCACCTGGCCTTTGAACGTGGTGGGCGAGGTCGTGTAGTCGGTCGCCATGAATACGGCGCACAGCAGCAGTCCGCCTGAGAACACCTGGGTGGCCACGTCGTGGCCGGTGAGCAGGCTGCACACGATGACGGTGCCCACGTACACGCCCGGGATGGTGAACGTGACGGTGCGCGTGACCAGAAGCCAGGCGAAGCCCAGCAGGATGGCGATGCCGCACGTCTCGCCCAGCACGCCGGGGTGCACGCCGAACAGGAGGTCCATGAACGGCAGCTGCGCGGCGCCCGGGGCCAGCGGCGTGGCGGAGCTCACGGCATCGACGCCGGTTGCGCCGGGGAGGAAACCCTGGGGCGCGGCGTAGTTCGTCATGGCCGCGGTGAACGACACCGACAGCACGATGCGGGCCACGATGGCCGGGTTCGCGAAGTTGCGCCCGATGCCGCCGAACAGTTCCTTCACCACGACGATGGCCACGAACGAGCCGATCACCGCCATGTACAGCGGGATGGTGGAGGGTAGGTTGAAGGCCAGCAGCAAGCCCGTGACCACGGCGGACAGGTCGCCTGCCGTCTGGGGGGTCTTGCGCAGCAGGCACCATAGGTACTCGAACAGCACGCAGGCCGCCGTGGTCACGGCGGTAACCAGCAGCGCCCGCCAGCCGAATATCACGAACGAGGCGATCAGCGTGGGCACGAGCGCTATCACCACGTTCAGCATGACCTTCTGCGTGGTGATGCCGTCGAACACGTGCGGCGGCGTCGAGAGGACAAGCGGTCGTTTCGTCGTATGTTTCATCTAGCCCCTCCTTGCCATCTCGGCGCGCATGAAGTCGCGCGCAAGTTTGCTTGTCTGGGCGAGCGGCTGTTTGGCTGGACAGACGAACGAGCAGGTGCCGCAGCCCATGCACAGATCCGCCATGAGGTCGTCGAGCTTCTTCGCGTCCTGGACCGTGTACGCCTTCTTGATAGCGATGGGCGACAGCTGCATGGGACACGAGTTCGTGCAGCGACCGCAGCGGATGCATGCGGTGGTGGCGGGCTGTTCCATGGCGTCTTTGCTGAACACGAGCACGCCGTTGTTCTGGCGGATGACCGGATAGTCCATGTCGATCTGGGCGTTGCCCATCATGGGGCCTCCCAGCACCACCTTGTGCGGCTCCTTCGTCAGCCCGGCGAATTCCATGACGTCGCGCAGGCGCGTGCCGATGATGATGTTCGCGTTGCAAGGGCGGGCGATGGCGTCGCCTGAAACGGTGAAGCGTCTTTTGACGAGGGGCATCCCTGTTTTCAGGAAGCGTCCGATGGAGGCCATGGTGGTCACGTTGTTCAACATGACGCCCACGTCGGTCTGGCGCTTTCCGCGCGGGACGACGCGTCCCGTGGCATTGTGCACGAGCACGTTCTCGGCTCCCTGCGGGTAGCGGCTGGGCAGCGACTTCACCTGGATGGACGAATCGTCCTTCGTGAGCTCGCGCATGATCTCGATGGCCTTGGGCTTGTTGCTCTCGATGCAGATCATCGCGTTCGGAATGCCGAGGTGCCTGCATGTCTCGCGAATGCCGAACAGCACGTCGTCGGGGCTCTCCATCATCTCGCGGTAGTCGGTGGACAGGTACGGCTCGCATTCCGTGGCGTTCACCACGTAGAGGTCGATCTCCTCGAGGTTGGGCGGCGCCAGCTTGATATCGGTGGGGAAGCCCGCGCCGCCCAGGCCCACCAGACCGCTTTTCTTTATTGCCGCGAGGAACGACGCCTGGTCGGTCACCTCGGGGGGTGCCACCGTGTCCGCGACGGTCTGGGCGCCGTCGGATTCGATGATCACCGTCGTGTCGGTTTTGCCGGTCGAATAGAAGACGGGCTGTATGGCCTTCACGGTGCCCGACACGCCGCTGAAGATGTCGGCGGACAGACCCCGCGGCGCGTGCCCGACGAGGCTGCCCACGTCCACGTGGTCCCCTTTCTTCACGACGGGTTCGCACAGCGCTCCGATATGCTGCTGCATGGGCAGCACGATTTCGCTTGGGACGGGCATGTCGATGGTTTCCAGTTCCGCCGTGTCCTTGCGATGGGGCACGACGGCGCCTCGCGTGCGTCGGAATCGCGACAATAGGGCGGTGGCGTTCATGGGCGTTCACTCCCCTCGAAGGGCGTTGGCTGGCGCGGTTGGCCGGTGCGCGGATAGGACTGAGCCTCACCTGGCCGTTTGCGGGCAAGGCGAAGCGCTCAACTCGTTGCGTTATGAGATGCTGGTCATCCTACGTGAGCCGCACGTCCGATTCCAGGAATCGTCGGTGAAGGGAAACCACGTCGCTCGCCAAAGGCGCGTGCGCCGATTCTCGCGTGCGCAATTCGCCGGTGGACGGTGCCGCTCACGATGGCGCGGCATGCGTCCGGGGATCGATGCCTTCCATGCTGCGCCGGTCGCCCGCCCCTCTTTGGCCGCTCTCTCTAAAAATAGAGAACATAAGTTCTTAAATTCTAGATCAAAGCATGCTGAGTGTGATATACTGCGTCTATTCGACCCTGAAGCTAGGAGGATGCCCATGGCGGCTTGGCACGAGCTGTTTCCCCTCGATCGCGAGCCGACGATGGAAGACATCGCCGGCTATATCGACCATCCCCTGTGGGACGCGTTCACCGCGTTCATCGATGAAAGCTACGGCGCGAAACCGCGCATCGAGTACAGCCGGTGCGGCGGCGCTCCGGGTTGGAACGTGAAGTACAAGGCGCGCGGCCGCGCGCTGTGCACGGTATATCCGCGCGACGGTTTCTTCATCTGCATGGTGTCGGTGGGCTCGAAGGAGAAGGATGAGGCCGAGGCGCTGCTCGCGACGGCCGACCCGTACGTGCGCGCCCTGTACGAGCGCTCGGCCGACAGCAGCATGGGCCGCTGGCTCATGATGGAAGTAACGAGCGAGGACATATTGCGCGACGCCGAGGCGCTCATGCTCTTGCGCGCCGCCCCGAAAGGAGCGCGCTCATGATGCGAGACCCCGAACAGACCATCGGCAACCTCATCGACCGCCGGAACACCTCGTTCGTCGGCTCGGTGGACGAGGACGGCTACCCCGAGGTCAAGGCCATGCTGCCGCCGCGCAAGCGCGAGGGCATCCGCACGTTCTACTTCACGTCGAACACCTCGTCCATGCGGGCCGCGCATTACCGCGCTCATCCGCAGGCGTGCATCTACTTCGTCGACCGGCGGTTCTTCCGCGGCGTCATGCTCAAGGGCACGATGGAAGTGCTCGAAGACGCGTGGGCCAAGGAGCTGATATGGCTCGACGGCGACGAAACGTACTATCCGCTGGGGGTGACCGATCCCGACTACTGCGTGCTGCGCTTCACGGCCGAGCGAGGCCGCTACTACCAGAACTTCAGCTCCGAGGATTTCGCCGTGCCGGCCGTTTGACCCACCAGGCGGCCGCGATGCTGAACAGCAGCGTCTGCGCGAGTATCTCCAACATGCCGCCGACGCTCGCGTTCAGCGGCTCGCCTGCGCGGTATCAGCGGCGGTTCTGCTCGCGGTAGCGCGCGAGCGCCTCGTCGTAGCCGCCGGCGGTCTTCTTGTAGTACACGGTGTAGCCTGCGGTCATGCCCGCGAGGATGAACAGGTAGATCACGACGAAGCTCGCCCACGCCCCGGGATCCTCTGCTGGGAGCCACTGGCCCAACCACGCGCACAGCGCGAGCACCGGCAGCAGGCACGCGCCGAAGCCCGCGATGCGCGCCGGGTAGGGAAGCTTCTTGATCAGCGCGCCCGTGAACCAGATCGCTTGGAGTGCCGCCATGCCGAAGGCGGCGCCGTACAGGCTTGCCGTGAGGTTGAGGCCGTAGCTGGGCCCGGCGAACAGGTAGCCCATGGCGAGGAACCAGGCCATCATCACGGTGAAGACGATGCAGACGGCGGTTGCGGTTTGTGCGATGATCTTTTTCATGAGGTGCTCCTTTGCATGGAGAATTGAGTTGCGGAAGGGTTGCGATGCGGCAGCGGGGCGGATCGGCTCACAGCCCCAGCTTGCGCTTGATGGCGGGCGCGTACTGGCGCGAGACCATCACCGATTCTCCGTTGTCCAGCAGCAGCTGCAGTCGCGCGTTGATGGCCGGGCGGATGGCAACCACGTGGTCGAAGTTCGCCAGCAGCTGCTTGGATGCGCGTACGAATTCGGTGCCGGCCAGCTTGTCCTCCAGCTCATACAGCCGAAGCGGCGTGCGGTACACCGCGTCCTCGGTGTAGAGGAACGTGCGTCCGTCGACCGTCTCGACATAGCATATCCCGTCGATGTCGAGGCGGTACGTGGCTCCGTCGCGCTCGCCGGTCAGCTTGCGCTCGAAAGCGTTCAGCCCGGCGACGATGCGTTGCACGCGCTCGTCGATGCGCGGGCACGATACGGCCACTTCGATATCGGCGAGCCGAGGGTCCTCGGTGATGGTGACGTTCATGGGCGTGCCTTCCCTTGGTGAGCGGGTGGTTGGCCAACGTCGTCAGTATGCCGAATGCGTTCGGTGCGCACAAGGCGACAGCGACCGAGTTGCATTCCGACGCGCTCCAGTTGCACCGGCGCGCGCTCTCTTGGTATGATGCCCGTGCGAAGGTGAAAACACGGTCCGGTCGGTAGTCCGGACGCGAACCCTATGCCGCGCTCGACGCGTCAACGGCTTCGTCAGTAACCTGCCTCCTTGGTTGTCCGTCCTTCGCGCAGCAACCACATACAAGGAGGAGCAACCATGCAGGTCACCACTTCGATCACGCTGACCGTGCTTCATGACGGTCAATTCTGGATCGGCATATTCGAGCATGCGGACGAAGGCCGCTACGGCGCATGCCGCGTCGTGTTCGGCGCCGCCGAACCCACCGATGTAGAGCTGGTAGCGTTTATCGTGCGGCGATGGACGACGCTTGCATTCGATATGGCGGCCGATCCGTCTGCGACAGCGGATGCCGTGCTCTCCCATGCGAACCCGAAGCGTCGTCAGCGCGAGGCGCGCAAGCTCGTGGAGCGAGCCGGCGTCGGCACGAAAGCCCAGCAGGCCATGAGCATCAGTTACGAGGCGCGCAAAATCGAATCCAGAGCCTTGGCCCGCGAGGCTCGCCAAGCGCAAGCCGAGCGTCGATTCGCTCTCAGGCGGCAGAAACGAAAGCAGAAGCATCGCGGAAGGTAGAGGCCCGGAATCCTCATTCTCCCTTGATGCTCTGCGTGGCGTGCCGCTTCCCGCGCTGCGACGCGAGAGGTCATGCGAAGGGACGCGCGCTGGCGGTCGTTTTGCGTCCTTACCCGTATATATCAGGGGAAATATCTTTCATGCACGGTATACTCAAAGCAAACGCCCCAAGAGGGCGCGGCAAAAAGGAGGATGACATGCAGCCACCCTCGACACTGCTTCTCTCCACCGGGGAGTTTGCTCGGATGTGCAACGTCAGCAAGGAACTGCTCATCCATTACGACAAGGTCGGTTTGTTGAAGCCGAAGGTAATCGGCAAGAACGGTTACCGCTACTATTCGCTCAAGCAGCTGTACCTTATGGACGCCATTCGGTTCTTCCTCGATACGGGCATGTCCATGAAAGAGGTGAAGACCTATCTCGATAACCGTACCACCGACCTCTTCCTCGAGGCCACGCAGGCGGGCATCGAGAAGATGAAGAAGCAGCGCGATGTGTTGGACGCGCGCATTGGGATGATCGAGAAGATGCGCTACATCACCCAGCGCGCTTTGCTGTTCCCGAAGGATAAGCCGAGACTGTCGTTCTGGGATGAAACGTGGCTCATCACGACCGACGTAAAGCCTGAGCGCACGCAGCAGGCGTTCGCCCAGGCCGTGAGCGAGCATGCCGAGTTTTGCAAATCGTCTGCCGGCGTGACGAAGTTTCCCCTGGGTCGTATCGTGCACTTTCCTTGTTCCGATCACCCTGAAGACTTCGTCTACACGAAGCTCATCACCTGGATCTCGCCCCCTTCCCACCCCGCGCTTCTGGAGGGTCGTCTGGCGTGCAAACCGCGGGGCAATTACGCGGTCATTCTTCATAGGGGCGGCACGAGCACGGTTGCGCGATCCTATGCCAAGCTGCTTGACTACGTCAAAGAAGAGGGTCTCGATCTCGTGGGGCCGGTGTACGAGTTCGATATGAACTCGTATCTCATGTCCGACTCTGCGGACGACTACCTGTTGCATATCTCGGTGCTTGTCGATATGTAAGCCGCCCGACGCGAAACCGCCCGCGATCCGTTCGACGGATCGCGGGCGGTTCTTCGTGCGCGAGCGGGCCTTCTAGGCGCTCATGCGCTTCGTCTCTTGGATGAGCTCGTGCACCACGGAAGGCTCGGACAACGTGGAGATGTCGCACAGATCCTCCGTCTCCTGCGCGGCGATTTTACGCAGGATGCGTCTCATGATTTTACCGCTGCGCGTTTTCGGCAGCGCGTTGGCGAAATGGATGACATCGGGCGTGGCGATGGGCCCGATGCTCTCCCGTACGTGCACGAACAGGCGGTCGCGCAGGTCGGCGTCGATGACCGTTCCCTCTTTGACGGTGATGTAGGCATAGATGCCCTCGCCCTTCACCGAATGCGGGTACCCTACGACGGCTGCTTCTGCGACCTGCGAGTACGAGACGAGCGCGCTTTCAACTTCGGCCGTGCCGATGCGGTGGCCCGACACGTTCATCACGTCGTCGATGCGACCCGTGATCCAGAAGTAGCCATCCTCGTCTCGATAGGCGCCATCGCCCGTGAGGTAGTAGCCGGGGGTGGGGAAGTACACGTCTTTGTGAGCCTTCGCGTTGCCGTACACGCCCAGCATCATGCCCGGCCATGGCCTCGTCAGCACGAGACTGCCGCGCTCGCCGGCATCGGCCTCGGCTCCGTCCGCTCCGATGACCCTCGGTTCTATGCCGAAGAACGGTAGCGCCGCCGATCCTGGCTTCATGTCCACTGCGCCGGGTATCGAGGTGATCATGATGCCGCCCGTCTCGGTTTGCCACCACGTGTCGACGATGGGGCACATGCCGTGACCGACGGTGGAGTAGTACCACATCCAAGCCTTCGAGGTGATGGGCTCGCCTACCGAGCCGAGCAGCCGCAAGGTCGAGATGTCGTGCTCGTTCACCCAGCGGTCGCCGTCTTTCATCATGGAGCGCACTGCGGTCGGGGCCGTGTACAGGATGTTGACGCCGAACTTCTCAACGATCTCCCAGAAACGGTCGGGCTTGGGGAAGTTGGGCACGCCTTCGAACATGAGCGACGTCGTTCCGTTCGACAACGGCCCGTACACGAGGTAGGAATGACCGGTGATCCAGCCGGCGTCGGCCGTGCACCAGAAAATGTCATGCTCTTTGAGGTCGAACACGTACTTCGAGGTGAGGGTGGCGTAAAGCAGATAGCCGCCGGTGCCATGCAGGATGCCCTTCGGTTTCGCCGTGCTGCCGCTCGTGTAGAGGATGAACAGGGGATCGTTCGCTCCCATCCGCTCCGGCTCGCATTGGGGCGCCTCGGGAGCAAGCACGTCGTCCCACCAGAAATCGCGCCCCGCCTTCATGGCCGTGCGTTTCTCGATGCGGCGTACGACGACGCAGCTCTCGACCTGGGGGCACATGTCAAGGGCTTTATCGCAGATTTCCTTGAGTCTCAGGATCTTGCCCGAACGGTATCCGTAGTTTGACGTGATGACCACCGTGGCACCCGAGTCGACGATGCGATCCTTCAGCGATTCGGCGCTCAGGCCGCTGAACACCACGCAGTGGATAGCGCCGATGCGAGCGCACGCCAGCATGCTGATCGCGAGTTGGGGGACCATGGGCATGTACAGCACCACGCGATCGCCCTTTCGCACGCCGAGGCGGCGGAGCATGTTCGCCGCCTTGCACACCTCGCGATGCAGACGCTGGTAAGTGTAGACGTCCACCTCTTCGGTGGGCTCGCCCTGCCAGATGAGCGCGGCTTTGTTCCTGCGCGGCCCGTTCAGGTGGCGATCGATGCAGTTGCAAGATGCGTTAAGCTCCCCGCCGCGGAAGTAGCGCACGAACGGCTCATCCGAGTCGAAATCGTATTCCTCGACGGCGTCCCACGGTTTGAACCAGTCAAGGTGCTCGGTGGCCATATCGGCCCAAAAAGCCTCAGGATCGGCGATGGAGCGGCTGTACATGGCGTCGTAGTCCTGTCGGCTTTTGATGAGGGCGTTGTAGCTGAATTCGGGCGAGGGCTCGATGGACGTTTCGTTTTGGAGCATTTGTCTGATGAAGGCGTTGCGGGTGTTGCGGTTCATTGAGGACTCCCTTCTGCGCGGACGCGAGAAATCGAAAAGGATCAGGCCACCATCGGGTAGTGGTCGGGGGCGCAGGCGCCGATGCTCGACAGCAGGTCGGGACGGCGATGCGCGAGGTGGGCGCAAGCGTCTTCGAGCAATACGGTCTCATGGATGCTCGTGCAGGAGTACAGAGCCTCGCACAGCGCGCCTACCGAGGTGACGTCGCAGTGGGAAGGCCAATCGTAATCGCTCATGTCCATGAGCGCGACTGCGAAGGCGATGAGGCTCTTCTCGCTCAAACAGGCGACGAGGCGCTGCGCGCCGCGAACGTCGAGGGGCGTGCGATCGCATAGCTCGTCGATGCGGTGCAGCGCGTTTCTCCTGACGAAGCTGGGACCGTTGCCGGCGGCGATGGCAAGCAGGAGGTCGATGTCGTCGATGGAAGATACGGCTACGATCTTGGCTACGCGGCTCACGTCGACGTTCGAGAGAAAGGCCATAAGCTCGGGGTCGCGCATCTCGCTCAGCGCCGTGCGCAGAGCCTCGCCGCGGAGTTTCCCGATGGAAACGGCCTTCCGGGCGCTGACTGCGTCGAGCAGTTCGTTCGAGGTCCAGAGTTTCCGTACGCTCATCTCTTTGTTCGCTACCTTCATTGTCGTCCTCCTCTTCGTTCGATGGGAATGGGGATCGGATTCGCGCGGTGACGTACGGCCATCATGGGGGCTGTAACGATTACAGGGTCAACGAGCGCACGGCGACTATGCCCGCGATTGGCGGGTTCTCGGCTGCGAACGGCGATTTACATGCTTAGAACAGGCTCGTCTGCGCTCCCATAGGTTGGGAGGGCTTGTAGGCGGCGATGATGTCGGACATGCGCCAAAGCAGGCCGTGCTGCTTGCACAGCGAGCGGAAGAGGGCGCGGTTCTCGGTTGCGCGGGGGCTGTTGCAGAAGTATCGGTCGCCGAATGCCGCGCGATAGCGCTCGGGCAGCGTGGGATCCACGGCTGCGATGCGGTCGAGGAAGTGGTCGCGCTGGCGGTCGCGCATGGTGACGCCCGTCATATGGTAGACGAACCGCGCGCCAGCCGCTGCCGCGCCTTCCACCACGCCGCGCACCGTGGCATCGTCGTCCGTCACAAACGGCAGCGTCGGCGTGAATAGCACGCCGCAGAACACCCCGGCGTCCGCCAGCTCGGCCAGCGCGGCGAAGCGCTCGCTAGGCGAGGGCGCGTGCGGTTCGATGATGCGCGCCAGCTGGTCGTCGGCCGTGGTGACGGTGATCTTCGCGATGGCCCCGCCCGCCGCTCCGATGGCGCTCAGCACGTCGATGTCGCGCGTGATAAGCGCGCTCTTCGTGTCCACCGACACGCCGAAGCCGAATTCCTCGATCAGCTCCAACGCACCGCGCGTCACGCGCAGAGTGCGCTCGAACGGGTTGTACGTGTCGGACATGGCGCCGACGCCCACGATGCCTCGCACGCGGCGGCTGCGCAGTTCGCGCCGCAGGATGGCCAATGCGTCGAACTTGACGCTCACCTGGTCGAAGTCGTCGATGCGGTAGCATTCGCTTCTGCTGTCGCAGTAGATGCAGCCGTGGCAGCAGCCGCGGTACAGGTTCATGTTGTAGTCGATGCCGAACCATTCGTTGCCGCCCGCGCGCACTTTCTGGAGGATCGAGCGCGCGCGGACGACGGGGCAGGGCGCGGCGGCAGAGGCCGCGTCGCTCATGCGGACGCGGGCTTCACGGGATGGCGGATCACCGTCTTGAGGTTCTCCGGCTTGGTGCGGCGCGGATCGCCCAGGTAGATCTCGTGGTGCAGGCGCACTGCGGGCACGCCTCCGTGCGCATCGAGCGCGTCCAGCATGGCCTCGCTGCTCGCTGGGTTCGCGATGTCGTCGACCATCCTGGACGCGGCGACGAACTCCTCCATCTGCGCGATGGTGGCGGGCTCGTCGTCGTACGGTCCCTTGTGCATGATCTGCGCGCACGGTCCTTCGGCGAACCGCACGAGGCGGGCTCGCCGCAGATCGAGCTCGGGCTTCTTCGCCGCGACCTGCTCGGCGGCCCAGGCGAACACTTCGGGCGTGACGAAGTCGGGCTGGCGGATGAGCGAGATCCAAGAGAGCGCGTCCTTGTCCAAAATGCGCTGCCCGTCGAACGCTTCGTCGCTTGTCCACCACAGGCCTTCAAGCGGAGGCACCGTGTAGTCGAAGTAGCCGTCGGGCTGCCAGGCGCCCATCTTCGACATCTTGATGGTGTACGAGAAGGCGTACAGCAGGCCCATCGCACCGGCGTACGAGCCGTTTTCCTCGTTCGGGTTGCCCGTGCCGGCCACCGCGATGAAGCTCATGGGCGGCACGTCGATGAGCTCGGGCTTGGTCTTCGGCAGGTAGAGGTCCTTGTACTCTTTCTTGAAATCGAACGCCATGCTTCCTCCTTCAGTTCCCGTCGGCTTACTCGGCGATCTCGCGCTGCAGCTTCTTCGTGAGCTTGCCGAGCACGAGGCTGTACGAGTGATCGCACAGGTCGCGTAGCAGCTCGTCGGGCACATCGCCGATCCAGTCGTGTCCCATCGGGGCTCCTCGTCGGTTTAAGGTCTCGAGCCAGTATGACAGGTGCGGCGGTCCCGCGCACGCGAGACCGCCTCCGCGACGGGCGCGTTTACCTGAGCGCTACGAACACGTCGATGTCGGCGCAGGACATGTCCTCGCCGGGCAGGTACGCCTCGAAGTCCACGGTGAACGCGCGCTGCGCCCCCAGCTCCTCGTCGGCCCAGATCTCCTCCCAGGCTTTCTGGACGCTGGTCACGCAGTCGCCGCCGCGGATAGCGATCTTCGCGTAGCGGCCTGCGGCGATGGTCTGCGCCTCCATGCCCTCGGGCGCCTCGGCGGGCGTCTCGCAGCCCACGAGCAGCTCGTAGCTCATGTCGCTCATGTCGTAGCCGTAGTACAGCGCGAAGCAGCCGTAGGGCACGACGCGCACCTCGGAGATGGTACGATCAAGGCCCTCGCCCATGAAGCGCTGCCACAGCTGGCCGATGACGGTCGTTTCCTCGGGCGAGTTGTTGGACGTGCGGACGGTGGGACCGACGATGGTGCGTGCGGGAAGCTCGACGATTTCGTAGTGCATGGTTTCGTGTCCTTTCGTTGGATATGCTGACTAGGACACGATACCGAACAGAACCGGACAGGGCATGTCCGGTTTTACGAGAAAGATGCCGTGCGCGCTCGTCGGGTAGGAGCGTTGCCAAACCGGGCGTTTTCTGCCATCTTGTCGCAAGCCTATGACCAGGTGAAACAGTATGTTTCTCCTGGTCAGAAGCGTGGTAAAAAACGACCGTATTGGTAATGTGGCTGCCCCGACTGCCCCTCGCGGCGCGGTTCGCGTTGCAAGTTGATGGCGTTTTCCGAGGCGGCGCCCACTTGTGCTATCCTGTTCCGCTGCGAAGCAACCGATCGAGCGAAATGCGGGCCCATGGAATTCAGAACGCTGCACTTGGAAGATAAAGCCGCCGTCAACGACGTGCTCCTGCCCCTCGGCCGCAACGATTCCGCGCTCGGGTTCGCCAACCTCTACTCGCTTACCGAGAAGTACGGAACGCAGATCGCGCTCGAGGACGGCGTGCTCTACGTGCGCCAGCTCGATCGCATCCCCGGCGCCGTCGCGTACTATCCGCCGCTGGGCACGCTCGACATCGCCGACGACGTGCGCACGCTCGTGCGCGAGGCGCAGGACGAGGGCCGCACGCCGCGCCTCGTCGGCCTGTCGCTCGAGGAGAAGGACCGCCTCGAGGCCGACCTGCCGGGTGCCTTCGAATTCTCTTCCGACCGCAACTTCGCCGACTACCTCTACCTTACGAAGACTATCGCGGCTTACGAGGGCCCGGGCCTGGCGAAGAAGCGCCGAGAGACGAACAAGTTCTTCCAGCTGTACGGCAGCGAGGCGTCCTTCGAGCCCATCGCCCTCGACCATATGGACGAGCTGCGCGCCTACCAGCAGGTTTGGTTCGAGACGAGCCGCCGTCGCGGCACCGACGAGCACCCCCTCGAGCTGGAGCATCGGAAGATCCTGCTCGATATGAACCACTTCGAGGAGCTCGACCTCGAAGGCATCCTCTTGCGCATCGGCGGCACCGTCGAAGGCTACGCATACGGCAGCGTGCTGCCCGGCGGCGCGTTCGACGTTATGGTGCTCAAGGGCAACCTCGACTTCCGTTTCGTATGGCGCGCCCTTCTGCGCGAGCTCGCGCGCTACTGCGTCGACAAGGCGACCTACCTCAACCTGGAAGAGGATCTCGGCCTGCCCGGCCTGCGCGAGAACAAGCTGAGCTACCAGCCCTGCGCCCTCATGGAAAAGTACCAAGGCCGCTTGCTCTAGCGCTGCCACAGCAGAAGAATTGCGCAAGGTCGGTGAATCGTCGCGCGACCGTCGAGTCGCCGTGAGGGCGTCGTCGCCCGATGCTGATTCCTCGCCGGCTTTTCGGACGGGCTCGTTGTCGGAACTTTTTCGTCGAGGCAGTTCGCTAGAGGGGGAGGAGGGATATTCCGCCTGACGTCGCATGGCGTCCCTAAAGTCGAGG
>NZ_WWRX01000006.1:123608-169136 GCF_009875575.1 Eggerthella sp. BIOML-A4
CGGCCGGGGCGCTCGACTGTAGCAGGAACGAGGGGAGCTATTTGAGGATGCGTCGTGTGGCGAGCGCGGCGCCTGCGATCGCGGCGATGCCGGCTGCTCCAAGCGCCACGCCGAGCGGCGCGTTCGTGGTGCCGTCGCCCGTCTGGCTGAGCTTCGAGGTTTTTGCGGCTGTTTCGTTGCCGTTCTTCTCGTCTCCGTCGGCCTTGGGCAGGTTGACGGGCTCCTGCGCAGGGGCGGTTGGCTCTTCAAGGGAGGGCTTGCTGCTGTTCGCCACTTCTTTCGTCGGCTCTTGCAGACCTGATCCCGGCGTCGTTTCCGGGCTTTCGGGCGGCGTCGTGCTCTCCGGAGGCTTTGTTTCCTCGGGCGGCGTCGTTTCGGATCCAGCGGGAGGCGTCGTGTTCTCGGGGTTCGACGGCGATGCAGGCGGAGTTGGAGCCGCGCTGTCTCCGTCCGGCTTCGGGGTTTCGTCGGGATCGGCCTGTCCGGCGCCGTCGTTCGCGGGCGGGGCGGGTTCGTTCGGAGCGCTCGGCGGGTTCCCTTCGGGCGCTGCCGGCGGGTTCACCTCGGGCGGCAGGACGCTCTCGGGCGGTTTCGTCTCGCTCGAAGGCGCATCTCCGCTGCCTTCCTCGGGAGGGGTGTTCCCGACCGGCGGAACCGCAGGGGAATCCGCCGCAGGGGGCTCTTCCTCGACAGGAGGCACGGTGGGTTTCTCGGGAAGCAGGCTCAGGCACAGCTCCTTTTCCTGTTTGTACCTGTTCGTCCAGCCTTCGTGGTACTGCGGCTGGCCGTGGTAGAACTCGGCCACGTGCGCTATCACGTAATCGCACAGCGTGGTGACGAACTGTTCGTCGGTCATGTCGTTCGTCAGCCCGGCGCCGGGGTAGTTGTAGCTGTTGTAATATGTTCCGTTCACGTAGCCGTCGGACCAACCGCCCACGAATTTGTGCCATCCCGACGTGCCGAACAGGTTCGCCAGGCCCCAGCAAAGGCCTTTGACGCTGTCGGCGCGATTCGAGATGTCGATGCCGCGGCTTGCGAGGTACGTTTCAGCGGGGACGTAGTAGTTGTCGTATGCGAAGGTGTCCTGCAGTGCCGAGAACTCCGCGGGGTCGGCGGCGTATGCCGCATGCCAGGATTCGTTCAATTGCTGGCCGATGTCGGTCAGCCGATCCGCGTTCCCGTCGTACAGGTCTCCCGAAATGTTCGCGCTGGGAACCCAGGAGAACATCCGGTACTTGACCGGGTCGAAATTGTAGCAATAGGAAATAAAGCTTTTGAGCGAGTATCGGTTGTCGAATTGATAGTAGCCCATTGCATGGTAGCCATCGCCCCATGAGAGCCCCTGGTCGTAGTTCTGGTTGCTCTCGAATCGGGCGAAGTACTTCATCTCGTTCGAGAGGCTGCGCAGCTGCGTGTTGGCTGCCAGCGGGACGGCCAGCGTCCGTGCGATTGGCGCGACGGGGTTGTCGGAGTAGAAGTCGGCTTTATCGTAGCCATCGGGCTTGGCGGCCGCGCCCGAAGGGGCGGAGTCGGCGCCGCCGGCCGTTCCTCTAGCGGAATCGGCGGCGTTGGCGGACGCATCGTCTTCTGGGGCTTCGTCCGCAAAGGCCGCGCCCGGCAGCAGGCCGCACGCGAGGGAGAGCGAAACACCCAAGGCGAGCGCCTTCGGCGTAGTGGATTGTCCCATGAGGACCTCCTAGTTCTGCAAGTATGCTGCGTTTCAAGTGCGTTCGTAGTGTGTTTGCGCGCCCGCGGGCGCGTTGAAACTTAAGTCTCGCATGCGATTGCGGGCGGAGCCAAGTCCCGATAGCCCGTTTCCACAGCTCCCTGACAAACAAAACAAACTTCAGCAGGGAGGTGAGCCTGATGATGAAGATCATCGTTTCGCCAAGTCAGCGACTTTTTTGCGGGGCTTTCCAGCTCGGAATTCGTCGAAGGGGTCTTGAACCGGCAAAGCTATCCAGCTCGCATAGCGTCGGCGGAGCCTCGAATCGACCGAAGATGCCGTCCCGATGTCGGGATCGGCCTGAAACCATACTTGCATTCTCCCAGATAAAAGGGCAAATCAACAAAGAATTTCCACAGTTCGTAAAAATTTTTCTTGACTCGCCTTGACTTTCGACATATCTTAGGCAATTGCGACTTTTTCGCAGAAATGCGGGTGCACATGAAGGAGGAAAAGCCTCGTGGCTCAAGGAAAAACGACTGATCAGACCAGCCTTTACAGGGATCGGCGCAGCTTTGCGAAGATTCCGGACGTCATGGACGTCCCCAACCTCATCGCCATCCAGACGGACAGCTTTGAGTTTTTCAAGGGCGAGGGCCTGGCGCAAGCGTTCCAGGATATCAGCCCCATCGAGAACAACACCAAGGACATGTGCGTGGAGTTCGGCCGCCACGAGTTCGGCGAGCCGAAGTACACCGTGGACGAGTGCAAGGAGAAGGACGTCTCCTACCAGGCACCGCTGTTCGTGGAAATCCGCTTCATCAACCGCGAGACCGGCGAGATCAAGGAGCAGGACGTCTTCATGGGCGACTTCCCGCTCATGACGCCCCGCGGCACGTTCATCATCAACGGCACGGAGCGCGTCGTCGTCTCCCAGCTGGTGCGCTCCCCGGGCGTGTACTTCGCCTCCGAGCGCGACAAGGCGTCCGACAAGACGCTGTTCAACGCGAAGGTCATCCCCAGCCGCGGCGCGTGGCTTGAGTTCGAAACCGACAAGCGCGACATCCTGTCCGTGCGTATCGACCGCAAGCGCAAGCAGCCCGCGACGCTGCTCGTGCGCGCCCTCGGCCTGGCCGAGACGCGCGAGGAGATCATCGAGCTCCTCGGCAACGACGAGATGGTGCTGCGCACGCTCGACCGCGACCCGGCCACCACGAAGGAAGAGTCGCTGATCGAGCTGTACAAGCGCTTCCGCCCCGGCGAGCCGCCCACCATCGATTCCGCCCGCACGCTGCTGGAGGGTCTGTTCTTCAACCCGCAGCGCTACGACCTGGCGAAGGTCGGCCGCTACAAGATCAACAAGAAGCTGGGCTTCGACCCCGACTACGAGGCCTCCACGCTCACTGACGACGACATCGTGCGCACGATGCAGTACATCGTGGCGCTGCATGCCGGCGACGAGGGCGTGCAGACCGACGACATCGACCACTTCGGCAACCGCCGCATCCGCACGGTGGGCGAGCTGATCCAGAACCAGTTCCGTATCGGCCTGTCCCGCATGGAGCGCGTCGTGCGCGAGCGCATGAGCATGCAGGAGCCCGACGAGATCACGCCGCAGAGCCTCGTGAACATCCGCCCCATCGTGGCGGCCATCAAGGAGTTCTTCGGCTCCTCGCAGCTGTCCCAGTTCATGGACCAGACGAACCCCGCCGCCGGCATCACGCACAAGCGCCGTCTGTCGGCTCTGGGACCGGGCGGCCTGTCCCGCGAGCGCGCCGGCTTCGAGGTGCGCGACGTCCACACGTCCCACTACGGCCGCATGTGCCCCATCGAGACGCCTGAAGGCCCGAACATCGGCCTCATCGGCTCGCTGGCCACCTACGCCCGCATCAACCCCTACGGCTTCATCGAGACGCCGTACCGCCGCGTCGTCGACGGCAAGGTCACCGACGAGGTGGACTACCTCACGGCCGACGAGGAGGAGAACTACACCATCGCGCAGGCCAACGACCTGTTCGACCCCGAGACGCGCAAGTTCGGCACGTTCGACGACCAGGGCGTGTTCCACGAGGCCGTCCGCGTGCTCTGCCGTACGAAGGACGCCGCCGGCGTGTTCGGCGAGCCCGACGAGGTGGCGCCCGAGCTGGTGAACTACATGGACGTGTCCCCGCGCCAGATGGTTTCGGTGGCCACCTCCCTCATCCCGTTCCTCGAGCACGACGACGCGAACCGCGCCCTCATGGGCTCGAACATGCAGCGCCAGGCCGTTCCGCTGCTGCGCCCCGACGCGCCGCTGGTGGGCACCGGCATCGAGCACCGCATCGCGGTCGACTCCGGCGAGATCCTGGTCGCCCAGAACCCGGGCGTCGTCGACTACGTGGACGGCCAGACCATCATCGTGCTGAACAACGACGGCGAGTACGACGAGTACCTCGTGCCGAAGTTCCAGCGCTCCAACCAGTCGGGCTGCATCAACCACCGCCCCATCGTCCGCAAGGGCGACGAGGTGCAGGCGGGCGACGTGCTGGCCGACGGCCCCAGCTGCGACGGCGGCGAGCTCGCGCTCGGCCAGAACCTCATGGTGGCCTACATGCCGTGGGAAGGCTACAACTACGAGGACGCCATCATCGTGTCCGAGCGCGTGGTTGCCGAAGACCTGCTCACGTCCATCCACATCTCCGAGTACGAGGTCGACGCGCGCGACACGAAGCTGGGTCCCGAGGAGATCACCCGCGAGATCCCGAACATCTCCGACGACATGATCAGCGACCTCGATGCCGACGGCATCATCCGCGTGGGCGCCGAGGTGTTCCCGGGCGACGTGCTGGTGGGCAAGGTCACGCCGAAGGGCGAGACGGAGCTCACGGCCGAGGAGCGCCTGCTGCGCGCCATCTTCGGCGAGAAGGCCCGCGAGGTGCGCGACACGTCCCTCAAGGTGCCCCACGGCTCCGGCGGCCGCGTCATCGGCATGAGCCGCTTCAGCCGCGACGCCGGCGACGAGCTGGCTCCGGGCGTCAACGAGCTCGTGCGCATCTACGTGGCCCAGAAGCGCAAGGTGCAGCAGGGCGACAAGCTGTCCGGCCGCCACGGCAACAAGGGCGTCATCTCCCGCGTGCTGCCGGTGGAGGACATGCCCTACCTCGCCGACGGCACCCCCATCGACGTCATCCTCAACCCCCTGGGCGTTCCTTCCCGAATGAACGTGGGCCAGCTGCTGGAGAACCACCTCGGCTGGGCTGCGAAGTGGGGCTGGGACGACGCTGAGGAAACCGACGCCGTGGTGGAGGGCCCGATGCACGTGGCCACGCCGGTGTTCGACGGCGCCACGGAGAAGGAGATCTCCGATGCCATCGAGAAGGCGAACCGCAACCTCATCAACAAGAACCATGCCACGTACGGCGACCTGGCGCGCGACGAGTTCGTGCCGCAGCTGTCCCGCACGGGCAAGACGTGGCTGTACGACGGCCGCACGGGCGAGAAGTTCCGCGAGCCCATCACCGTGGGCCAGAGCTACATCCTGAAGCTCGGCCACATGGTGGACGACAAGATCCACGCGCGCTCGACCGGCCCCTACAGCCTGATCACCCAGCAACCGCTGGGCGGCAAGGCGCAGTTCGGCGGCCAGCGTTTCGGCGAGATGGAAGTGTGGGCGCTGTACGCGTACGGCGCATCGAACGTGCTGCAGGAGATCCTCACGGTGAAGTCCGACGACACCGCCGGCCGCGTGAAGTCCTACGAAGCCATCGTCAAGGGCGAGAACATCCCCGCCCCCGAGGTGCCCGAGAGCTTCAAGGTTCTCGTGAAGGAAATGAAGTCGCTGTGCCTGAACGTCGAGCTGGAGGGCCACGATCATCGCACGATCGACGTGACCCAGGACATCGACGGCCAGGAAGACGGCGATCGCGCGCTGTACGAGGCCATCGCGGCCGACGCGCGCAAGACCGAAGAAGACGACGCGGCCAATGCGCTCGACAGCATTGCCGCCGAGCTGGGAGAGCTGATGGGCGATAGCAACAACGATACGAACGACCTGATCGGTGAGGGAGAGGAGCGATAAATGACGACGGAATTCGACGTGAGCAATTTCGACGCCCTGCGCATCTCGCTCGCCAACGCCGAGGACGTGCGCAGCTGGTCGCGCGGCGAGGTGAAGAAGCCCGAGACGATCAACTACCGTACCCTCAAGCCCGAGAAGGACGGCCTGTTCTGCGAGAAGATCTTCGGCCCGACGAAGGACTGGGAGTGCGCCTGCGGCAAGTACAAGCGCGTGCGCTTCAAGGGCATCGTCTGCGAGCGCTGCGGCGTCGAGGTGACGCGCAGCAAGGTTCGCCGCGAGCGCATGGGCCACATCGAGCTGGCCGCCCCGGTCAGCCACATCTGGTACTTCAAGGGCTCGCCCTCGCGTCTGGGCTACCTCTTGGACATCGCACCGAAAGAGCTGGAGAAGGTGCTGTACTTCGCATCCTCCATCATCACCTCGGTGGATAAAGAGGCCCGCGAGGAGGACGCCGACGAGCTGCGCGACGAGCTGGCCGCCGACCTCGAGGAGCTGGACGCCGAGCGCGACCGCCTCGTGGAGGCCACGCGCAAGCTGTCCGTGGACTACGTGCCCGAGGACGACGACTTCGTTGACGACGTGGACGAGGACGAGCGCATGACGGCCGAGGAGGTCGACGAGGAGATCGCCGACATCTACGAGGAGTTCAACGAGCGCAAGGCGCTGCGCCAGGACGCTTTCGACGCCTTCATGAAGATCGAGCCGAAGCAGCTGGTGCCGGACGAGGCCCTCTATCGCGAGATGCGCCTCAACTACCGCGACTACTTCACGGGCGGCATGGGCGCCGAATCCGTGCGCGACCTGCTGGACGCCATGGACCTGGCCGCGACGGCCGACGAGCTGCGCGACGTCATCGCCAACGGCAAGGGCCAGAAGCGCGCCAAGGCCATCAAGCGCCTCAAGGTGGTCGACGCGTTCCTCAAGTCCGAGAACAAGCCGACGGACATGATTCTCGATGTCATCCCGGTGATCCCGCCCGACCTGCGCCCCATGGTGCAGCTGGACGGCGGCCGCTTCGCGACGTCGGACCTGAACGACCTGTACCGTCGCGTCATCAACCGCAACAACCGCCTCAAGCGCCTGCTGGACCTCGGCGCGCCTGAGATCATCGTCAACAACGAGAAGCGCATGCTGCAGGAGGCCGTCGACAGCCTGTTCGACAACGGCCGCCGCGGCCGTCCTGTCACGGGCCCGGGCAACCGCCCGCTGAAGTCGCTGTCCGACATGCTCAAGGGCAAGCAGGGCCGCTTCCGCCAGAACCTGCTGGGCAAGCGCGTCGACTACTCCGGCCGTTCGGTCATCGTCGTCGGCCCGCAGCTCAAGCTGCACCAGTGCGGCCTGCCGTCGCAGATGGCGCTGGAGCTGTTCAAGCCCTTCGTCATGAAGCGCCTGGTGGAGCTGGAGTACGCCGCCAACATCAAGGCCGCCAAGCGCGCCGTCGACCGCGGCGCCAGCTACGTGTGGGACGTGCTGGAAGAGGTCATCACCGAGCATCCCGTGCTGCTGAACCGCGCACCTACCCTGCACCGTCTGGGCATCCAGGCCTTCGAGCCGGTGCTGGTCGAGGGCAAGGCCATCAAGCTGCACCCGCTGGTCTGCACCGCCTTCAACGCCGACTTCGACGGCGACCAGATGGCCGTGCACGTGCCGCTGGGCGCCGAGGCGCAGGCCGAGGCCCGCGTGCTCATGCTGTCCGCCAACAACATCAAGTCGCCGGCCCATGGCCGTCCGCTGACCGTGCCCACCCAGGACATGATCATCGGCCTGTACTACCTCACGGCCGCCCGCGACGGCTTCGAGGGCGAGGGCCGCTCGTTCATCGACTTCGACGACGCCATGAACGCCTACGACGCGCGCGCCGAGCTTGACCTGCAGGCCAAGATCTGGGTGCGTCTGACCAAGGACACGCAGGTGGCCACGGCCTTCGGCGTGTTCGAGGAGCACAAGGCGGGCGAGCGCATCGAGACCACCATCGGCCGCATCACGTTCAACAACGTGCTGCCCGAGGACTACCCGTACCTCAACTACGAGATGAACAAGAAGGAGATCAGCCGCCTCGTCGAGGACGTGTGCAACCGCTACGAGCTGTCCAGCGTGCCGGCGATTCTCGACGGCCTCAAGGACGCGGGCTTCCACTACGCCACGCGTGCCGGCGTCACCGTTTCGGTGTACGACGCCACCGTGCCGCCGAACAAGGCCGAGATCCTGGCTGCCGCCGACGAGAAGGTCGCGGCCATCGACGAGGACTACGAGATGGGCCTCATGAGCCCCGACGAGCGCCACAAGCAGGTCGTCGACATCTGGAACGCCGCGAACGAAGAAGTCGGCGAGGCCATGGCCGAGAACTTCGACAAGTTCAACCCCATCTACATGATGGCGTTCTCCGGCGCTCGAGGCAACATCAAGCAGATCCGCCAGCTGGCCGGTATGCGAGGCCTCATGTCCGACCCGAAGGGCGAGATCATCGACCGCCCGATCAAGGCGAACTTCCGCGAGGGCCTGTCCGTTCTGGAGTACTTCATCTCCACGCACGGCGCCCGTAAGGGTCTGGCCGACACCGCGCTGCGTACCGCCGACTCGGGCTACCTGACCCGCCGTCTGGTGGACGTGGCCCAGGACGTCATCATCCGCGAGATCGACTGCGGCACCGCCGACGGCGTGCCGTACCCGCTGCACAACGAGAAGGGCGACGTCGACGAGAACCTCATCGGCCGCTGCCTGCTCAACGACGTGGCGGGCGTCGACGGCGAGGTGCTGCTGGCCGCGGGCGAGTACATCACCCATATGGACCAGCTCAAGGCCATGGACGCGGCGGGCGTCGAGACGCTCGTCATCCGCACGGTCATGACCTGCCATGCCGAGCACGGCGTGTGCCAGAAGTGCTACGGTTGGGATCTCGCCACGTCGCGTCCGGTGAACATCGGCACGGCGGTGGGCATCATCGCCGCCCAGTCCATCGGCGAGCCCGGCACCCAGCTGACCATGCGCACGTTCCACACCGGCGGCGTCGCCGGCGAGGACATCACCCACGGTCTGCCTCGTGTCCAGGAGCTGTTCGAGGCGCGCAAGCCCAAGGGCCTCGCCGTCCTCGCGGAGATCTCCGGCACGCTGCAGATCTCGGGCGACAAGCAGTCCAAGACCATCACGATCCACGACCAGCAGGGCAACTTCCGCGAGTACGTCGTGTCGGCGCGCGCCCAGATGCTGCCCGGCGTGATGGACGGCTGCGAAGTGAAGGTGGGCCAGCAGCTCACCAAGGGCTCGGTGAACCCGCACGACCTGCTGCGCCTCACCGATCCCAATACGACGCTGCGCTACATCGTCAGCCAGGTCCAGGGCGTGTACGTGTCCCAGGGCGTGGACATCAACGACAAGCACATCGAGGTCATCGCGCGCCAGATGCTGCGCAAGGTGGCCGTCATGGACGCCGGCGAGTCCGACTTCCTGCCGGGTCGCCAGGTGAACCGCTTCGAGTTCGAGGATGCCGCCAACGCGCTCATCGCCGAAGGCAAGGAGCCGCCCGTGGGCCAGCCGCTGCTGCTGGGCATCACGAAGGCGTCGCTGGCCACGGATTCGTTCCTGTCGGCCGCCTCGTTCCAGGAGACGACGAAGGTGCTCACCGACGCCGCGATCGAGGGCAAGATCGACCACTTGGCCGGCCTCAAGGAGAACGTCATCATCGGCAAGCCGATCCCGGCGGGCACGGGTCTGTCGCGTTACCGCGAAGTGGGCCTCACCTACAAGGGTCGTCCGGTTGCGCCGGTGGTGGGCGAGACGCTGCCCGACTTCGCGCCGGAGGCTTTGCGCGATATCGAGGAGCTGCTGCCCCAGCCGCAGGATTGGTCGCTCGACGGCGACGGCTACCTCAACATGGGCACGAACTACGGTAGCTACTACAGCGGGCTTTCGCTGGGCCATCGCGGCCCGCAGCTGTCCGACGAGGACGCGCGCCTGTACATCTACGACGACCTGGGCGTGTCGCAGCGCTGGGCCAACAAGTTCTCCGAGGCGGGCATCGAGACGGTGGCCGACCTCGTGGGCCACACCGAGGAGGACCTGCTGCGCATCGAGGGCATCGGCGTGAAGGCCATCGAGGAGCTGAAGGAAGGCCTCGAGGCCCACGATCTGACGCACGTGATCGAGGACGACCTCGCGGCTACGAGCGACGACATGTCGCAGCTGCTGGACATGGTGTTCTCGCCCGATGACACCATCCTCATCGGCGGCGACGAGCCCCCGACCTTCAACACCGAGGGCGAGGACATGCTGGGCGAGGCTCTGCCGCCGCGCTCCTACCAGCGCAACCTGGAAGAGCTCGACGCTCTGCTGGGCTCGGTAGGGTCGCTCGGCTTCGGCCTGACCACCAAGGAGTCCGAGGAAGCTTCCAACGCCGACGACGACGTGGAAGAATAAGTTCGACCTGCGGGGGCGCGCTTGGCGCGCCCCCTTTGCTTGCGGCTCTTGTGGCGGAGGATGCGGCGCAATGCCCAGTCGCTCAGACAGTCCTGCTCGCACGAAACGTCCGCTGGACGTTTCGGCTCGTGCGGAACTCGCTTGGTGGGCAACGCGCCGCACCCTCCTTCGCGAGTCTCTTGTCATCCTGAGCGGAGGCGGCGCAGCTGCCGGAGTCGAAGGATCCCGTGCGGCGCCAGCGGGTACGGCTGCGACCTGCGAGAGGCGGTCGGACCGGGACTCGCTGGAAAAGGGTTCTACCTGTGCGGTTCTCTTTAGTAGGAGGAGCATCATGTCTCAGAAAACCTATATCCCTTCCGGCGAAATGCCGCCTTCGTCGCAGATCGGGGCGACGTTCGAGGCGCTTGCCGCCACTATCGCAGCCCGGCGCGAGGCGGGGGAGGAGAGCTACACCTATCGTCTGCTCACCGGCTCTCCCGACGGGGTGCTGAAGAAGGTCATGGAGGAGGCGGGCGAGACGGCGCTTGCGGCGAAGGACGTGGAGTCGTGGGCGTGCTCGTCGCTGGCGGCATCGATCGCGGCAAGCGGCGCTGTCGACGAGACCGACGAGCTGGCCGTCGATCTGCCGCCCGAGTACGACGCGGCCATCGATCATCTGCGCTACGAGGCGGCCGACGTGGTGTACCACCTGCTCGTGGTGCTCGAGCGCTACGGCATCGGTCTCGACGAGTTCGCCGCCGAGCTGAACAACCGCATGACCGACGCGGAACGCCCCGAGGGCGGCGTCCGCTTGCATGAAGACCATGTGAAACGGGGGAAGTAGACCTTCCGGCGGTTATCCGCCGCCTCGAAAGCCCCGCTTACTTTGTTGAACCTGCTGGAAAGGAAAGAGCATGGCACGTTTATTTGGAACGGATGGGGTTCGCGGCGTCGCGAACAAGGAGCTGACGTGCGAGACGGCCTTCAAGCTGGGTCAGGCCGCCGTGGCCTTCCAGGGCAAGACCATCCTCATCGGCAAGGACACGCGCCTGTCCGGCGACATGCTGGAGTCGGCCGTGGCGTCCGGCATCATGTCGATGGGCGGCACGGCGCTCCTGGCCGGCATCATCCCGACGCCCGCCATCGCGCTTCTGGTGCGCGAGCTGCACTGCGACGGCGGCATCGTCATCTCGGCGTCGCACAACCCGCCCGAGTACAACGGCATCAAGCTGTTCGACGGCCAGGGCTTCAAGCTGCCGGATGCGGTTGAGGACGAGATCGAGGCTTATCTGGCGGCGGGCGGCCCATCGGCGGACGAGCTGCCGAACGGCGACGAGGTGGGCGTGGCGCTGCCGGTGGACGACGCCTGCGAGCTGTACATCGCGCACGCGGTGTCCACGGTGGCCGGCGAGGGCATCGACTTCGCGGGCCTCAAGGTGGCGCTCGACGCAGGCCATGGCGCATCCTGCATGACCAGCGCCGAGGCGCTGCGCCGTCTGGGCGCCGAGGTGGTTTCGATCAACGAGGACTTCGACGGCACCGACATCAACGTGCAGTGCGGCTCCACCCATCTCGAGCCGTTGCGCGCGCTCGTGGCCGAGACGGGCGCCGATGTGGGCATTGCGCACGACGGCGACGCCGACCGCGTCATGCTTGTGGACGCGAACGGCAACGAGATCGACGGCGACGTGGTGGAGGCCGTGTGCGCTATCGACCTGCACAAGCGCGGGCTGCTTGCCGGCGGCACCGCCGTGTCCACCGTCATGTGCAACCTCGGGCTCTCGCATGCTCTGCGCGATGCGGGCATCGAGCTCGTCCAGACGAAGGTTGGCGACCGTTACGTGCTGGAGGCCATGCGCGAGGGCGGCTTCGTCCTGGGCGGCGAGCAGAGCGGCCATATGATCTTCCTCGAGCACAACTCCACAGGCGACGGCTTGGTGACCGCCCTGCAGTTCCTGGCCGCTTGCCGGCGTGCCGGTTCCTCCATCGAGGATGTCGCCAGCGTCATGACGCGTTTCCCGCAGACGCTGATCAACGTGCGCGTGAACGACAAGCACGCCGTGGACGGCAATGCGGCTGTGCAGGCCGCCGTCGAAGCTGCCGAAGCGGAGCTGGGCGATTCGGGTCGCGTGCTGCTGCGTCCTTCCGGCACCGAGCCGGTGGTGCGCGTCATGGTGGAGGCCGCCAGCGCCGAGGAGGCCGACCGCCACGCGCAGGCCATCGCCGCCGTGGTCGAGCGCGAGGCGTGATTCCGCTGTCATCCTGAGCGAGCGCAAGCATTCGACAGTCCAGCGGACTGTAGAACTCCCGAGCACGCGAAGCGAGCGCAGGGAGGCCCCGCGAAGCGGGGACGCGAAGGATCCCGTGCGGCGTCAGCAGGAAGTCTTTCTGCCGGTGCCGTATTCGGGATCCTTCTATTGCGTAGTGCGCGCTTCGGGACGAAAAGCAAGCAGGGTTGCCCCCCCCTGCGTGCGGGCAAGTTCCCGACTTATGCGTACCTCTGCCATCGAAAACGCCCAAAAAGCACCATGTACGCGACTTATGTGCACCTCGGAAGCGGCCTGCGCGATCGAAGTATTTCATAGCTAACTTTTGACCAGGCTTTTTATTGGGCGACGCTTTGCCGCTTCGTCTGAAAAGGCCGTTTCGGCGTGGCAGAGGTGCGCATAAGTCATGGACAGAGGAGATTTCTCCGGTTTTCGTTGCAGGCGCTCCGTTTGACGGGGTGCCGCCACGTTCGCGTTCGGCCGATCATCGTAGGCAGGATCAAACAATGGCGCTTCGTCTTCGAAAGCGCCGGCTACCGCTTCGACGCCGAGTCGGGCCGCGTGCTGTGCTTCTGCTGCGATTCGGAACGCTTCTGGAAATATGTCGGCCGATGAGGAAAGGCGAGTAGCGGGAGGGTGGCAAGGCGGCAACGCTCAGCTGCGGCCTCTTGCGCACTCGCGCGCTTCATGGGATCGTGGTCGTTGCGACAGGGACGCGGCCGCGATATGCGCGCCGGTCGACCGCGGCATCCTCGGACTGCGCTCCTGCCGCATCATCCGAAAGCAACGCCCTCGGCTCCGAAGAGCCGAGGGCGTTTTCATGCGAGAGGAAGCGTGCCCTTATCGCACGAACAGGCTGAGGAAGCGCACGAGCAGGCTCGGCTTCTTCGCACCGCGCGTTGCGGGCGGGGCTGCCACCATGCCCTGCTCGGCGCACGGGCGCTCGCCGACAGGAGGTTCGATGGCGTCGGCTTCGAGTGCCGGGGCGGTGGCAGAGCCGACCGGAATAGCGGGCGCGGTTGCGGGCGCGATCCGGGACGATGCGGCCACGGATGCCTGAACGGCGGCTTCCGCAGCCGCTTCCGCCTCGCGCGCGGCCGCAGCCGCAGCGCGTTCCTCCGCGCGGATGCTCGCCTCGTCCTCGGTCATCTCGTGTGCCGCCATCAGCTGGGCCGAGCGTCGCCGAGCAGCATCGCGCGCCGCTTCGTCCTCGGCTGCTTCCAGGCGGCGCTGCTGCGCGCGCTTGATGAAGAACTCCTGCGATTCGAACAGCACGGTCTCGCCGTCGGCGTCTTCTTTCGCGAACGCGCCGAGCGGCGTGTAGCTGCCATCGGGCATGAGCTCACGCAGTTTGGCGGTGTCGCTCAGGCTCACGTCGAGGTATCCGAGGATCTGCTCGCGCAGTTCGCTGTCGAGGACGGGCCAGGCTATCTCGATGCGCTTGTCCATGTTGCGCGTCATGAGGTCGGCGCTAGACAGGTACACCTTCATATTGTCGCGCGGGCCGAAGCCGTAGATGCGGCTGTGCTCCAGCAGGCGCCCCACGATGGACACGACGCGCACGTGCTCGGTGTAGCCTTCCAGCCCCGGCACGATGCACGAGATGCCGCGCACGAACAGCGTCACGTTCACGCCGGCCTGCGACGCCTCCACGATCTTCTCGATCACGTCCTTGTCGGTGATGGAGTTCGTTTTGAAGAACAGCCCGCACGGCTCGCCGGCTTTCTTGCGTTCGATCTGCGCGTCGATCCCAGCGAGGATCATCGGCTTGATCTGCAACGGCGCCACCCACATGATGTCGTAGTTGTCGGAGGTGTTCTCGAGCCCCATGTTGCGGAAGAACTCGGTTGCGTCTCGCCCGAACGTCTCGTCGGTGGTGATGAACGACAGATCGGTGTACAGCTTCGCCGTCTTCTCGTTGTAGTTGCCGGTGCCCAGCTGGGTGATGTGCTGCAGCCCCTGGTCGGTTTGACGCGTGATGCAGCATATCTTCGAGTGCACCTTGAAGTCGCGGAAGCCGTAGATGACGTTGCATCCCGCCTGTTCGAAGCGCTGCGACCATTCGATGTTGTTGCTCTCGTCGAAGCGGGCGCGCAGCTCGAACAGCGCGGTCACCTCCTTGCCGTTCTCGGCTGCCGCGATGAGCGCCTCGGCTAGATGCGATTGGCTGGCCAGGCGGTACAGCGTGATCTTGATGGAGATGACGGTGGGGTCGTTCGCAGCCTCGCGCAGAAGCTGCACGAAGGCGTCCATGCTCTCGTACGGGTACGATAGCAGCACTTCCTTCTCGGCCACCTGGTCGATGATGCGACGGTTGCGGTCGAGGCAGCCGGGCCACTGCGGCGTGAACGGTACGTTCGTCAGCTCCGCGCGCGCGGCCTCGGGCAGATGGCCGGCCAGGCCCCACGTATAGCTCATGTCGAGCGGCACCTTCGTGACGTAAGCTTGGTGCGGCTTGAGGTTCAGGCGCTTGAGCAGCAGCTTCTCCAGGGTGGGCGACAGCGGCCGTTCGCTTTCGAGGCGTACCGGCGCCAGGCGCGAGCGCTTCTTCAAGATGCGCTTCATGTGCTCGCGATAGTCCTCGTCGCTCTCGTCGGTGCCTTCGGTGGCGTCGAGGTCGGCGTTGCGGGTGACGCAGATGACGTTCGTGTGCTTGATGGCGTACATGGAGAATATCTCGCTCGCCACCATCTCGATGGCGTGCTCCAGCAGGATGAACTGCAGTCCTTCGCCCGGCAGCGCGATCACGCGCTGGCATTGGCGCGGCATGGGGACGAGGCCCAGCGTCACGCCCTCGGCTCCGAGGTTCTTCCCCTTCTCCTCCTTGGGCGCCTTTTCGCCGTCCTTGGTCTTCGCCGCCTTCTTCTTCGCGCCCGGCTCCTCGTTGAGGCGCAGTACCACGTACAGCGCGCCGTTCTCCAAGTGAGGGAAGGGATGGCGCGAGTTGATGATCTGCGGCGACAGGAACGGCATCACGTTCTTGTGCACGTAATCGGACAGGAAGGCGCGCTGCTCGTCGTCGAGGTCTTCGGGGCGCAGGCTGCACACGCCGCGCGCGCACAGCTGTTTCCGCACGCTTTCGTAGGTGCGTTCCTGGATGGGGTACAGCTCGTGGCAGCGCGCGTAGATGGCATCGAGCTGCTCGGCGGGCGTCATGCCGGACTTCGAGTCGATGATGTGCTTCTTCACTAACGACAGGTCGGTCAGGCTGCCGACGCGCACCATGAAGAACTCCTGGAGGTTGCTCCAGAAGATGGAGATGAAGTTCAGGCGCTCGAGCAGCGGCACCGTCTCGTCGGCTCCCTGGTCGAGTACGCGCTCGTTGAACGTGAGCCATGACAGCTCTCGGTTCTGCAAGTAGGATTCTTTGCTCGGCTCGCCCTCGACGGAGGGGTTTGCGCCCTCGACCTCGTCGATTGACGCGCGCATCTCGTCCGCGCTCGTTTCCGCGAGAGCGTCCGGCGCTTGGCCGGCAGGAGTCTCGGCGGTGCTGGTCGTGGATTTCTTGGCTGTGTCCATGAACGTCCCCTTCCCGTAAACGTTCGCTTCCTGCGCGCCGCTACCGCAGCATGCGGTCGATCAGGTACCCTTCGCGCACGCCGTACTTGCATACGTCCAGACGCTCGGCTCCGCATGCGTCGAACAGCTCGCCGAGGATGATGCAGCCCGGTACCAGCGTGTGCACGCGCTCGGCCGAAGCCTTGAGCGCGGCGTGCGCGAACGTGTCGGGATCGGTGCGGCACCATGCAAGTATCGCATGAATTTGCTGTTTCGTCATGGTTTTCGGACGTACGGCCGCGCCGGTGGCTTGAGCATGCATCTTGGCGGCCGCGCGCACGCTTCCGCCGATGCCGTACAGCGCTTCCGAGCGGTACGCGTCGGGGTCGGGCAGACCGGCGAAGCGCTTGCGGAACGCTTCGGCTATGGCGTCCATCTCGCCGGGGGTCGGCAGGATAGCGCGTACGTGCTGGGCGAACGATGACAACGACCCTTGCCCGATGCTCGCGTTGTCGAAATCGAGGCTGCTTTCGATGCGTGTGAGCTCGGTCGAGCCGCCGCCGATGTCGACGAGCGTGCCCCGCTCTACTGCGCGGTCGCAGGTGGCGCCGACGAAGCCCAGGTGCGCCTCGTCGGTAGCCGACAGCAGCGAGATGGGCAGCTCGGCTGCCTCCTCGATGGCCGCGACGGCTTCCTCGCAGTTCAAGGCGTTGCGGATGACCGCGGTGGCGAACACCTCCATCTTCTCGCAATCGAAGTACCGTGCGCGCTTCGCATGTCCGCGCAGCACGCTGACGGCTCGGTCGATGCCGTCCTGGGTGAACACCCCGTCCACGACGTAGGCCGACAAGCCCGCCATCACCTTGTCGTTTATGAGACTCTTGAAATCTTTGTTCGTACACGTGCGCTTATGCGCGTCTTTCACGTCGTAGACGACGAGGCGTATCGAGTTCGACCCGAGGTCGATCACCGCGTAGTTGGGCATGGCATAGTCCGTCCGAAATCAAGCGGCTCGCCCGGGGCGATCCGCGATGTGCTCCATCGCTTCATTGTAGTGAACCGCGCCGGTCGCGGCCAGGCCGAGCGCGAACTGAAAGCTGGATTTTACTTTTCATCGCCTGCGCTCGGGACGACGGTCTGGTTCGCTCGTTCGGGTGGCGATGGGCCGGCCCTTGCAGGATGGCGGTCCGGTTCTTCGCGATCCTTGTGGTACCATGAGCTTCTCGAAGGAAAGGAAGCGCCATGCTGGAAACCGTCGATTTCTCACGCGAACCGCTCTCGAAGGACGCCTACAAGGCGCGTCGGGACGAGCTGATGGAGCGATTGGTGGTGCTGCAGCAGCAGGCGCGCGTGCAGGGCGTCGGCCTGGTGGTGCTGTTCGAAGGATGGAACGGCGCCGGCAAGGGCAGCCGCATCTCCGATCTCATGTACCACCTCGACGCGCGCGCCACCAGCGTGTACGTCACTGAAAACCTCGACGTGAAAGCCGCCCGCGCGTTCGCGGGCGCGAAGAGCGGCGTAACGGGCTTCTATCCCGTGATGCAGGAGTTCTGGAAGGGCCTGGGCCAGCGCGGCACCATCTCGTTCTTCGACCGCGGCTGGTACACCGCCGCCGTTCAGCACATGCTGTACACCGAGTTCGGCAAGCTCTCCCTGAAAGCCTCCAAGCGCAAGGGCCAGAAAGCCGTCGCGGCCGCCATGGCCGAGGCGCGCGACGAACGCCACATCGACGTGCTGCGCCGCTACCTCACCTCTGCGTCCGATTTCGAGCGGCAGCTAGCCGACGACGGTTACCTTGTGGTCAAGTTCTTCGTGCACGTCACGAAGGAGGCGCAGAAGAAGCGCCTCACGCGCCTGCATGACGATCCGGCCACGCGCTGGCGCGTGGGCGAGGACAAGCTGGCCACCATCGGCAACTACGAGGAGGCGTACCGCCTGTACGACAACCTGCTGAAGGGCAGCGACTTCTCGTTCGCCCCATGGCATCTCGTGAACGGCGAGGACAAGCGCCGCGCCAACCTGCAGATCGCCGAGACGCTGGTGAACGCGCTTACGAGCGCGTTCGAGGCGGCGCCCGACGCCGAAGCCGCCGTAGCGGCGGCCAAGGCGCAGGCCAACTCCGCCGGCGCTCTCGATGAAGCGCCCCTGTTCGGCCGTTCTCCCGAAGAGGAGGCGCGCGTGCGCGAGGAGGCGGAAGCCGCCGCAGCCGCTGCTTCCGCCCGCGCTCCGCGCGTTTCGAGGTTCCGTCAGGTGGACGACCCGCCGTGCCTCGAGAGCGTCGACCACGCGCTCGCGCTCGACCCCGAGACGTACAAGGTCGAGCTCAAGGCCCAGCAGGAGCGCCTCAACAGGCTGGAGATGGAGATGTACCAGAAGCGCATCCCGCTCATGATCATGTACGAAGGCTGGGACGCCGCGGGCAAGGGCGGCAACATCAAGCGCGTGGCCCAAGCGCTCGACGCCCGCGCCTATACCATTTTTCCCAGTCCCGCCCCCACGAAGCCCGAGCTGCTGCATCCGCACCTGTGGCGCTATTGGACGCGTCTGCCGAAGGCGGGCCACGTGGGCATCTACGACCGCAGCTGGTACGGTCGCGTGCTCGTGGAGCGCGTCGAAGGTTTCGCTTCGGTGTCGGAATGGACGCGGGCGTACGACGAGATCAACGAATTCGAGCGCGATCTGGTGCGGTGGGGCGCCATCCTGCTGAAGTTCTGGGTTGACGTGAGTCCCGAAGAGCAGTTGCGACGCTTTCGCGACCGCGAGCAAGATCCTGCGAAACAGTGGAAGATCACCGATGAGGATTGGCGCAACCGCGACAAGTATCCCCAGTACAAAGCCGCGGTCGAGGATATCTTCCGCTTGACCAGCACGCCGTTCGCCCCCTGGATAATCCTCGAGAGCGACGACAAGCGCTACGCGCGCGTCAAGGCGCTCAAAATTATCAACGACGCCCTGGAAGCGCGCTTGCGCGAAAACTGAGATCGCGTTACTATGGGCAGCAGTACTCGAAACGACCGTGCGCATTCGCGCGCTTGAACGAAAAAAAGGGGTAAACAGTCATGACTCTGTTCGGAATCACCGTGCCCATGGAGGCTATCTGGGTCATCGTCGCGATCATCGTCCTCGTCATCGTCGGCTTCATCGCGAAAGGCTTCATCGACGAGATGAAGAAGTAGCCGCTTCGGCGAACAGCGGTCCCTATCGTGAAAATTGCGTTTTTGCGAACATCGCGCCCCCATCATGGGGGCGTTTGTTTATTATGGTAACGGTCTGGCGACGGCGGGGTTCCGCTGTTTGAAGATCATCCCGAAAGGTGAACATGTCCGAGTACCGACAGCATCCCGGCCCTGCTCCAAGCGGGCGACCTGCGCAGCAGCGCGCGCCGAGGGGCGCCGCGCCCGACGTGCGGGCAGGGGCGCAACCGGGCGCCTACCGGCCGGCCACCGCGCAGCATGCCGCCTACCGCTCCGCTCAGCCTGCCCAGCGCAGATCGGCTGGAGGCGGAGGCTACCCGTATCGACAGCAACCGACCTATCAGCAGCCCGGTTCCGGACGGCCTCGGAAGAAGAGCGGGCCGTGGCGCGTGGTGTTCTGGATCGCGCTCGTGGTGTTCGTCGTGGCGCTGGCCGCGCTCGGTGCCATCGGCTTCAGTTACTGGCAGGGTCAGCAAACCTATAACGATGTCGCGCGGGAGGGTTTCACGCCGCCCGACGATCTGTCGGCCACGTCGCTCGCCGACTTCACGGTGGACTGGGATGCGCTCAAGGCCATCAATCCCGACACGGTGGGGTGGATCTACATTCCCGGCACCGTGGTGAACTACCCCATCGTGCAAGCGGCCGACGACGAGAAGTACCTTACGCACGACTTCAAGGGATCGGAAGGCTGGATCGCCACGTTCGGCGCCATCTTTTTGGCGGCCGAGAACAGCTCCGACTTCTCCGACCCGAACAACATCATCTACGGCCATCATCTGAACGACGGCTCGATGTTCGCCTGCGTCGCCGATTTCAGCGATGCCGCCCAGTTCAACGACCATCGCACGGTGTACATCCTCACGCCTGAGGGCAACTACGAGCTGAGCACGTTCGCGCTCGTGCATGTGGCGGCCGACGATCCGTTGGCGCAGACGCGGTTCGCCGATGAGGACGAACGCGTGGCCTACGTGCAGGACAAGATCGACCGATCGGTGGTGCCCGCTTCCGACATACCTGCTGCTTCCGATATCAAACACACCTTCGCCCTCGCCACGTGCGACAATCTGCCGTCGGACGGGCGTTACGTGCTGTATTCGTACGTGAAGGCCAGCACGGTGGGCGAGGGCGACGGCGACGTCATCGACCCCGATGCCGTCGCGGCCATCGATTCCGCAGAACAGGAGATCGCTTCATGAGCACGTCCATCCTGCCGGGCGAGCGCCCCGACCGCCTCGAAGAGGAGTGCGCCGTGTTCGGCGTGTTCGCTCCCGGCGAAGACGTGGCGCGCATGACGTGCTTCGGCTTGCAAGCGCTGCAGCATCGCGGTCAGGAGAGCGCCGGCATCGCCGTGGGCGACGGTGCGACGGTCATGGTGTCGAAAGACCTCGGCCTTGTGACCCAGGTGTTCGACGAAGCAAGCCTGGCCGCGCTCGAGGGCTTCGTGGCCGTGGGCCACGCGCGCTACTCCACGAGCGGCGGCGCCGCGTCGTGGGAGGCTGCGCAGCCGCACATCTCGGCCATCGACGACGTGCTGATCGCGCTGGCGCACAACGGCACGCTCGTCAACACGAACGCCTTGCGCGCCCGTCTCGTCGACGAGGGCGTGCAGTTCCGTTCCGGCACCGACAGCGAGGTGGCGGCGAAGGCAATCGGCCGGGTGACCCAGGAAACGCACCACTTGCGCAACGGCATCCGCCGCGCTATGGAGGAGCTGTCGGGCGCCTACGCCATGGTGCTGGCCAGCCCCGATTCGCTGTACGCGTTCCGCGACCCCAACGGTATCCGCCCGCTGTGCATCGGCGAGCTGCCCGACGGCCGCGGCTGGGCGGTGTCCAGCGAGACGTGCGGGCTCGACATCGTGGGCGCGCAGTACGTGCGCGACGTCGAACCGGGCGAGATCGTGCGCTTCAACCGCGACGGCATGCACGCCGAGCAGGGCGTTGCCGCCCGCAAGTCGGCGGCGTGCATCTTCGAGTACGTGTACTTCGCGCGCCCCGACAGCGTGATCGACGGCCAGAGCGTGTACCAGGCGCGGCGCAACATGGGGCGCATTCTGGCGCAGGAGGCGCCCGTGGAGGCCGACCTCGTGCTGGGCGTGCCCGACTCGGGCGTGCCGTCGGCCATGGGCTACGCGTTTGAGAGCGGCATCCCGTACGCCGACGGCATCGTGAAGAACCGCTACGTGGGACGCACGTTCATCGAGCCCACCCAGGCCATGCGCCAGCTGGGCATCCGTTTGAAGCTGAACCCGCTGCGCTCGGTGATCGAGGGCAAGCGCCTCGTGGTCATCGACGACAGCATCGTGCGCGGTAACACCAGCAAGAAGCTCGTGCAGATGCTGCGCGATGCGGGCGCGGCCGAGGTGCATCTGCGCATCGTGAGCCCCGAGGTGCTGTGGCCGTGCTTTTACGGCATCGACACCGACACGCGCGACCAGCTGATCGCCGCGAACATGGATCTGGACGAGATGAACGCGTGGATCGGCTCGGACTCGCTGGCCTTCATCTCGCTCGAGGGCCTGCGCGCCTCCGTGCCCGATGCGCGCCGCCAGGGGTTCTGCGACGCATGTTTCACCGGCGACTACCCGGTGGCCATCCCCGATTCGGTGGCCAAGAAGAGCTTACTCACGAAGAAGGATTTCGAAGAGACTTACGGCGAAGGTGCGGCCGACGAGGCGCGCCCTCGCACGCGATAGCAGCATGACAGGGGGAACCGCCCCGACATGGACGATACGGCACAAGGAGCAGAGATGACCGAGAGAGTAACCGTGAACGCAGCGCAGACCGACGACGGCCCGCACATGCCCAGCTGGATGGACGAGGACGCGGTGACCTACGCGCAGGCGGGCGTGGACACGGCCGAGGGCGCGCGCGCCGTCGAAGCCATCAAGGGCGTCGTGCACGACACGTACCGTCCCGAGGTGGTGGGCGACATCGGCGGCTTCGGCGGCCTGTTCTCCATCGCGGCGGCCAAGGACATGGACGATCCGCTGCTGGTCAGCGGCACCGACGGCGTGGGCACGAAGCTCAAGGTGGCCCAGATGGCCGGCAAGCACGACACGGTGGGCATCGATCTGGTGGCCATGTGCGCCAACGACATCCTGGCCACCGGCGCCGAGCCGCTGTTCTTCCTCGATTACGTGGCCATCGGCAAGCTGAAGGCCGAGAACGTGGCCGAGATCGTGGCGGGCATCGGCGAGGGCTGCAAGCAGGCCGGCTGCGCGCTCATCGGCGGCGAGATGGCCGAGCATCCCGGCGTCATGGACCCGGACGACTACGACCTGTCCGGCTTCTGCGTGGGCGTGGTCGACCGCGCGAAGATGCTCGATCCCGCGGCGGTTCGCGAGGGCGATGTGCTGATCGGCCTGGCGTCCAGCGGCCTGCACTCCAACGGCTACTCGCTGGCGCGCAAGGTGTGCGTGGAGGGCAAGACCCACTACGAGCTGCGCATCGAGCGCGAGGAGCTGGGCGGGCGCAGCCTGCAGGATGCGCTTTTGGAGCCCACGCGCATCTACGTGAAGCCGGTGCGCGCCGTGCTGGAGGCTTGCGAGGGCGCCGTGCACGCGCTCGCGCACATCACGGGCGGCGGCATCTCCGAGAACCTCGACCGTGCGCTGCCGAAGAGCTGCGCCGCCGAGGTCGACCTGGGCACGTGGCCGGTGCCGGCCATCGCGTCGTTCGTGTGCGACGCGGCGCACCTCGACGAAGCCGAGGCGCTCAAGACGTTCAACATGGGCCTCGGCATGGTGCTCATCGTGGACGCGGCGCGCGCCGACGAGGTGGAGGCCGCGCTGACGCAGGCCGGCGAGACCACGTACCGCGTCGGCCGCATCGTGGCGGGCGAGGGCGAGGTCCGCTACGCGAACGACGGCAAGCTGTACGGCTTCGGTGCGGAGGCGTAAGGGCATGACCGAACCGCTGAAAATCGGCGTGCTGCTGAGCGGCAGCGGCACGAATTTGCAAGCCATCATCGATGCGGCGGCCGAGGGGCTGCCCGTGGAGATCGTGCACGTGGTGTCGTCGCGCCCCGATGCGTTCGGCATCGAGCGCGCGCATCGGGCGGGCATCCCGGTCACGGTGCTCAACCGCGACGTGTACGCCGACCCCGTCGAAGCCGACAAGCGCATCGCCGAGACGCTGCGCTACGCGCACGCCGAGTACGTGGTGATGGCGGGGTACATGCGCAAGGTGACGCCCGTGCTGCTGGACGCGTTCCCCGACCGCGTGCTGAACCTGCACCCGGCGCTGCTGCCGTCGTTCAAGGGCGCGCACGCCATCCAGGACGCGTTCGACGCGGGCGTGAAGGTGACGGGCATCACCGTCCACTTCGCGAACGAGGACTACGACAAGGGCCCCATCGTGGCGCAACGCGCCGTGGAGGTGCGCGAGGACGACACCCTCGACGACCTCGAAGCCCGCATCCACGAGGTCGAGCACGTCCTGTACCCCGAAGTGCTGCGCCTCGTGGCCGAAGGCCGCGTGACCGTGGGCGAGGATCGCAAGGTGCATATCGCCCCCGCCCGATGAACCCGCGGGGAAACCCGCAGGCCAACCGTCCGTTCCGCGCGTAAGCTCGTCGTCCGCCCAGGCAAATGCCCGCCAGCTCGAACCTCGAAGGAGCCCTCATGAACAAGGAAGCCCTCCAATCCGTCATCGCCGCCCTCCGCGAGGGCCGCACGCCGTCCTTGAGCGTGGAGGATTTCCCGTGCTTCTCGCCCGAGGCGACCGAAGGCAACCAGCACGTGGAGCCGACGTATCTCGACGTGGTGGCGAAAAGCCTCACGGCCGACGACGCGCCCACGTTCGAGCGCGCCCTGCGCGCGATGGAGGAGGGCGACCTCGCCTGGCTCGGTTTCAAGATCGTCTACGATGCGGACGCGGCTCAGCGCAACACCGACAACGAGGTGACGAAGAAGTACGGCGACGAGGGCTCGGCCGACGGCGAGCCGCTCGTGTTCTTCTGCAACGACGCGAAGGAGATCGTGGCGTCGCGGCCGTACTCGCCCCGCGACACGTTCCAGATGAAGGACGTCACGCGCGGCCCCTCGATGCACAACGAGCAGTTCGAGGGTCTCACCTGGGCGAGCGTCCCTCTGTTCGACCAGGTGCATGTTTGGCTGCTGGGCGCGTCCGACGCGGCCAGCGAAGTGGCGGCGCTCGCCGACCACGTGGGCTTCGCCGTGACGGTGGTCGACTACGATCCGGCCTATGTGAGCGAAGCGCGCTTCCCTGCGGCGAAGCGCATCGTGCTCGAGGGCGGCAACTTCGACGCGCTCGAGCAGTTGGACGCCGCTCCCGAGGATTACGTATGCGTGCTCACGCGCGGCCACATGTTCGACCCCGAGGGCTGCGTCTGGGCGACGAAGCATGCCGTGCACTACGTGGGCATGATGGGCTGCGCCGGCAAGAACGATCGCGTGCGCGAGCTGGTTCTGGCCTCCGGCGCCACCGAGGAGGACTGGGAGCGCGTCAAGCGCCCCATCGGCCTGAAGTTCGGGGCGAAGACGCCCGCCGAGCTGGCCATCGCCATCGTCGCCGAGCTCGTGGATGTGCGTTACCGCCAACGCTACAGCGCCGAAGCGCGCGAGCGCCACGAGAAGAGCCTGGGCCGCTGACATGGGCGAACGCCTCTTTGACGCCCTTATTGTCATCGACGTGCAGCAGGCTCTTGTCGACGGTCATCCGTCGAAGGAGGATTCGTTCCTCGTTGCGGTGGGTGCGATGATCGATGCGTGCCGTCGCGCAGGCGTTCCTGTGCTGTACGTGTGCCACGATGGAGGAGCGGGCGATGAGCTGGAACGCGGCACGGATGGCTGGCGGGTGCATTGCGCCGTCGCGCCGCAGGCTGGCGAAATAGTCGTTGACAAGCGATTCAACAGCGCTTTTCGGCAGACAGGCCTTCATGAAACGCTGCAATCTTTGGGCGCGAAGCGCATCGTCATGTGCGGCATGCAGACGGAATTTTGCTTCGACGTGTCCGTCAAGGTGGCTTTCGAGCTGGGTTACGACGTGACTGTGCCACGTGAGGCCGTCACCACGTTCGACAGCGGGTTCGCCCCTGGCGAAGTTCTTACCGCCTACTTCGAAGATCGCATCTGGGACGGCCGTTATGCGCGCGTGCTGGATACGGACGGCGTCGTCGAAGAGCTTGCCGCTCGCTGACCTTTTCGTCGTGCGCGTTTGCGGGATATGCGCGCGCTTCCTCGTTGACCTCGCGGTTCGGGTGGTACCATGCGTCGCAGGAGATTGGACGCAAGGGGCCGTTCAGTCGCAGACAAGAGGAAAGGATGTAAGGCCATATGAGCAATCCTAAGGTCAAGCGCGTGCTCGTGTCCGTTACGGACAAGAGCGGCGTTGCGGACTTCGCCCGCGCGCTCGTCGACGAGTTCGGGGCGGAAATCATCTCGACGGGCGGCACCGCCCGCGCGCTCAAGGACGCCGGCGTGCCGGTCACGCCCATCGACGACGTGACGCAGTTCCCCGAGATGATGGACGGTCGCGTGAAGACGCTGCACCCGCGCGTGCACGGCGGTCTGCTGGCCAAGCGCGACAACGAGGCCCACATGGCCCAAGCGGCCGAGCACGGCATCGAGATGATCGACATGGTGGTGGTGAACCTCTACGCCTTCGAGAAGACGGTGGAAAGCGGCGCCGATTTCGGCACCTGCATCGAGAACATCGACATCGGCGGCCCGTCCATGCTGCGCTCCGCGGCCAAGAACTTCGAGAGCGTGGCCGTGGTCACGCGCCCGGCGAGCTACGACGCCATCCTGGCCGAGATGCGCGCCAACGACGGCGCCACCCTGCGCGACACGCGCGCCAAGCTGGCGCTCGACGTGTTCGAGACCACGGCGGCTTACGACGGCGCCATCGCCGCGTGGATGGGCGCCCAGCTCAAGGACGAGGGCGACGTGAAGTTCCCCGCCGACCGCACGCTGCATCTCTCGAAGGTGCAGGACCTGCGTTACGGCGAGAACCCGCACCAGTCCGCCGCGTTCTACCGTCGCGACGACTACGCCGACGCCCCGCACAGCCTGGCCCATGCCAAGCAGCATCAGGGCAAGGAGCTGTCGTACAACAACTACCTCGACCTCGACGCGGCTTGGACGGCCGTGCGCGAGTTCGACGAGCCGGCCTGCGTCATCGTCAAGCACCTCACGCCCTGCGGCGTGTGCCAGAACGACGACCTCGTCGAGGCCTACCAGCGCGCGCACGCGTGCGACCCGGTGAGCGCCTACGGCGGCGTCATGGCGTTCAACCGTCCCGTCACCTCCGACGTGGTGGTGGCCATCTTCGACAACAAGCAGTTCGTCGAGGCCATCGTGGCCCCCGAGTTCGCGGGCGACGCGCTTGACATGTACAGCGCGAAGAAGAACGCGCGCCTGCTGTCCACGGGCGGCGTGAACCCGGCCGGCGGGGAAGTGGAGTACCGCTCGGTCGAGGGCGGCCTGCTGGCCCAGGACTCCGACGCCGTGGCCGAGGATCCGGCGACCTTCACGGTTCCCACGAAGCGCCAGCCCACCGAGGAGGAGCTCGCCGAGCTGCTGTTCGCGTGGAAGGTGTGCAAGTCCATCAAGTCCAACGCCATCGCCATCACGAAGGGCCACGCTACCATCGGCGTGGGCGGCGGCCAGCCGAACCGCGTGAACTCCGCGCGCATCGCGGTCGAGCAGGCGGGCGAGGAAGCCAAGGGCGCCGTGGCCGCCTCCGACGCGTTCTTCCCGTTCCGCGACGGCCTCGACGCGCTGGCCGAGGCCGGCGTGACGGCCATTATCGAGCCGGGCGGTTCCATCCGTGACGAAGAGGTGATCGCCGCCGCCGACGAGCACGGCATCGCGCTCGTCTTCACCGGCCACCGCCACTTCAGGCACTAGATCCGGCGGCATACCATGTTGCAAGCGGCAGCTTCGGAAACGAAGCTGCCGCTTTTTGCGGGCGCCCCGTAGCGGGATCCGACTTCCTCGGTTCGCTCGACGCGTCAAGTTGCAGCCTTCTCGTCCGACGTGGACGCAAAACGGCAGCTGTGGCAAAGTTAGCCTTGGTTTCAAGTGGATTTCGTACTTTGGATTTCGCGCGATCTGGGGTTTCGTGGATGCTCACGACGCTTACAACGTTCGTCGCGACCCGATGATTGCCATGGCTACCGTTTTGCGTCCAACTTCCACGCCGGACGACGATGTTTCCGCGGCTTGTCGGGGCTTGTGGATGTTCTCTGACGGGATGATGGCGGGGGAGGGGCGGCGCGTATAGTGGGAACATGAAGAAATCCGAAGCGCTCAACATCCTGGGGCTCTCAGACGGCGCGACCGACGATGCGGTCAAACAGGCCCACCGCAAGCTGGTGATCGAGCACCATCCTGACAAGTTCGCGCTTGGATCGAAGGAGCGCGAGGAGGCGGAAGAGTTCACGAAGCGCATCAACGAAGCGCGTGACGTGCTGCTCAACCGTTCATGGACGCCCGAGTTCGATCCGCGCCGCGATCCTCGCCCCTACGCGAACAACCCGTACGCCCACCCCACGCAGAACCCTTACGGCGGCGCGGGTCAGGGTGGCGATCCCTTCGCGGGCTGGCCGTTCGGCCAGGCCCCTGGCCAAGGCCAGGGGCAGACCACCTACGTATGGACGTCGTGGGACGTGCCGCGCTCCGGCGGTTCCGGCGTGGGCAGCCAGCCGTTCGACCCTTTCGACCCGTTCGCGCCCTTCCGCGCAACGGCCGAGCCGCGCAAGACCCCGCAGGAAGCTCTCGACGAAGTCAAGCACGACCTCGGGCGCGAAGGGCTCGTCATTGCGGGCAAGGTGGCGCTGTTGGCGGTGGCGGCGCTCGCGGGCACCGCGGCCACCGGGCTGTTCCTGTACGTGATGATCTCCATCGTATACGGCCTGTGGAAGCGCTTCGGCTCGTGCCTCATCGGTCTCATCGTGCCGCTCATGCTGCTGGGCGCGCCCTTCGTGTTCATCATCGCGCCCCGGCAGGGGGTCGTCACCGCAGGGCTGGCCGTTGCGTTCTTGTTCGCGGTGCTGTTCGACGTGGTGAACGTGCGCAACCTCCTGCGCGCCCTGCGCGTCGCGCGCCGGGCGACGTCCTAGCGGAGCCTCTGTGGCGGGACCGCCGCGTCCCGCTTGCAGCGCGCACCCTCATGCTATACTGAATCATTCCGTCATGGTTCGTCGAAAGGGGACGCTGGTTGAAGAAAGCGCTGCTGCTCGTCATCGGCATCGTCGCAGTGTGCTTTCTCATCGCGAACGCCGATTACCTGGCGAGCTTCCTCGCGACGCTCAAGACCGGCGCGCTCGTGCCGCTGGTCGTGGCTTGCGTGCTCATGCTGGCGCGCCACCTCGTGCAGGCGGCGTCCTACGACGCGGCCTTCGAGGCGGTCGGCCATAAGACGGGCTTCTGGCACAACGTCGTGCTCATCTTCTCGCTGGTGTTCATCAACACGTTCTGCCTGTTCTCGGGGGCGACGGGCGTGGCGTTCATCATCGACGACGCGCACCGCACGGGCGCGGACGCGGGCACGTCCACCAGCGGCGCTATCCTCTCGCAGATCGGCTACTTCGCCGCCATCCTCGTGATCTCCGTCATCGGCTTTCTCACCATGCTGCTGTCCGGCAGCATGAACACGCTGTTCCTCGTCGGGGGGCTGGCGTTGGCGGCGGTGCTGGCGGCGCTGTCCAGCATGTTCGTGGTGGGCTACCGCAAACCGCGCGTGCTGTTCCGCCTGTTCATCGGCATTGAGTCGCTCATCAACAAGGCGCTGGGGCTGCTGAAGAAACATCTCAAGCCGGCCTGGGGGCGCAAGATGGCCAGCTCCTTCATCTCGTCGGCGGGCATCCTCGCGAAGAACCCGCAGGGCACCATGGTCACCGTGTCCTACGCGTCGTTCTCGGCCATCCTCAACATGGCGTGCCTCGTGGCCATCGGCTACGCGTTCGGCTTCGAGAACGTGGCCGCGCTCGTGGCGGCGTTCGCGGTGGCGGCCATCTCGGTCATCCTGAGCCCCACGCCTCAGGGCGTGGGCGTGGTGGAGGCGGCCATCGCCGCCATCCTCACGGCGCACGGATGCTCGCTGGCCACAGCCACGGCCATCGCGCTGGTGTACCGCGGTATCATGTTCTGGATCCCTTTCTGCATCGGCGCGCTGCTGCTGTCGCAGTCGGGGTTCTTCGCCGACAAGAAGAGCCCTACCGAGGAGAAGCGCGCGAAGGACACGGCTTGGGTTTCGGGCACCATCGTGCTCATCGTGGGACTCGTGAACATCGGCATGGCGTTGATTCCGCAGACGTTCAGGCCGTTCACCGCGCTCACGGATTGGATCAACATGGGCGGCCTGCTCATCGGTCCGTTCCTTATCGTGGGGAGCATCGTGCTCGTGGTGCTGGCCGTGGGACTCATCCTGCGCTTCCGTACGGCGTGGGCGCTCACGTTGGGCGTGCTCGTGCTGGTGGCTGGCGCGGAGTTCCTCTACGTGAACACCGTGCAGGTTGCCGTGGCGGCTCTGCTGCTGGTGATGTGGCTGTTCTGGAAGCGCGACGCGTTCGACCGTCCTATCGCTCCGCAAGACGACGCGCCGCGCCTCGTGCGCGAGTTCCGCGAGAACGTCGAGCGGTTCCGCGCTTGGCGCGCCAGGCGGGCTGCGGCGAAGGCGGCGGGTGAGCAGCCGCTCGCCGGCATCGGCAGCGCCATAGCCTCGCGCCGAGAAGAGGGCGGCGCGCGCTCGCCTGCGAAAAGGAAAACGGGTTGGGAACAACGTGCCGAAAAAGGCGCGGAGATCATCCGCGAAGCGGGACATGAGGGTATACTGCCCTTTGGCGATGATGCCGAGCCGGCGCCCGCGGGGGCGGCAACGGCAGGCGTCGCCGATTCTGCAGCAATGAAGGAGGAGTCAAACCATGATCGTGCTCGATGAGCCCTACGTGTCCGAACCTCTGATCGCCTGGCTTGAGGAGTCCCAGCATCCCGTGCTGGACAACGCTTTCGCGCGTTCGATCGCCGACGGACGCGCTCTGAACCTCGTATCGTCCGACGAGGCGGTTCGCCGTATCGACGCAGGGGAGCGCGTGTACACGAACTCCGAGAACGCCCTGGCCTGGATCGTCGAGAGCGCCCACAACGAAAGCCTGTCGCGCGCCATCGGCCTGTTCAAGGACAAGGCCGCCATGCGAGCTGCGCTGGCCGGCCTCGACCCCGACCTGTTCTTCAAATCCTGTTCGGTGGACGAGTTGTTCAAGCTCGATTTCTCCCAGCTTCCGGCGCCTTTCGTGCTGAAGCCGTCGGTGGGTTTCTGCAGCATGGGCGTCTACGCCATCCAGAACCGCGAGGACTGGGAGCGCGCTCTGGCCGACATCCAGCAGAACGCCTCGTCGTGGCACGACATGTACCCCGAAAGCGTCATCGGCGCCGGGTCGTTCATTCTCGAAGGCTATCTTGAGGGCACCGAGTACGCGCTGGACGCGTACTTCGACGAGACGGGTCGCGCGCACATCCTCAATGTGCTGCGCCACGACTTCACCTCGCCTGAAGATACCTCCGATCGCATGTACGTGACCAGCGCCTCCATCGTGCGCGACACCTCCACGATGTTCGCCTCTTGGCTCGACCGCGTGAACGCGCTCATCGGCGCGCGGAACTTCCCCGTGCACGTGGAGGTGCGCGTGTCGGACGGGCATGTGAGCCCCATCGAGTTCAATCCGCTGCGGTTTGCGGGCCTCGGCGGCACCGACGTCAGCTGGTACGGCTACGGCTACCGCACCTACCAGGCGTTCCTCGAAGACGACGAGCCCGACTTCGATGCGGCGTTCGACGGCAAGACCGACAAGGTGTACTCCATGTCGCTGCTGAACGCGCCGGCCGATGCCTCGGGCGACGAAGACTTCGACTACGACGCGTTCCTCGGTCGATTCTCCCACGTGTTGGAGATGCGCCCCTTCGACGTGAAGCGCGTGGGCAACTACGGCTTCCTGTTCTTGGAGACGGATCCGTCCACGTCCGACGAGCTGGATTTCCTCATGCGCTCCGATCTTAAGGAGTTCCTCCGCTAAGGCGGAGGAGCGCACGGCGCACGGGCTGATCGGTGAAGAAGCTCACCATTCGAAACCTGCTCATCGGACTGGTCATCGTCATCGTGCTGGCCGTGGTGCTGCTGCGCGGCGACCAGCTGGTCGAGCTCGTCGAGACCATCAAAAAAGGTGCCGTCATTCCGCTTATCGCGGCGGTGTGCACCCAGTTGGGCAAGTACTTCGCGCAAAGCTTCTCGTACTCGTACGCCTTCGAGGCCGTCGACGAGCACATGAATCCGCGCGAGACGCTGCCGCTCGTGTTCGGTACGTTCTTCGTGAACACTATCGCGCCCTCTCTCAACTTGGCAGGCACCACGCTCGTGGTGGACGATGCGCGCCGTCGCGGCATCGCGCCCGGCAAGGCTACGAGCGCTGCGTTGCTCATGCAGATCACCGTGGACTCGGGCTTCGCTACCATCATGCTCATCGCGTTCGGCATCTTGGCGGCCACGGTGGGTTTGTCGCCCTTGTGGTTTCTGTTGGGGCTGCTGGTTATAGCGCTGGTCAGCGCGATGGTGCTTATCCTCGTGCTGGGACGCAAGCGTCCGGCTCTCGTCCTGCGCGCCCTGCGTCCCATCGAACGGCTTGTCGACCGCGTCCTCGTGCGCTTCAAGAAAAAGCCCCTCGACCCCTGGGTCGAGCGCATCGTGGGCTCGTTTTCCGACGCTGCCGGCCTTATCGCGCATAACCCCAAGACAACGGCGAAGGCGTTCGGCTGCTCCATTGCGGCCAGCGCTTGCGAGCTGGCCTGCTTCAGCTTGGTGGGCGTGGCGTTCGGCGTGCATCAGCCCGAACCTCTCATCTGCGGCTACGTAGTCGCCACGTTGTTCGCCATGATCTCTATCACGCCGCAGGGCGTAGGCGTGGTGGAGGCTGCCGTGGTGGTGGCGTTCACGTCGTTCGGCGTGTCGGGCGCGGCGGGCCTGTCTATCGCGCTCGTGTACCGCGGCATCGTGTTCTGGATGCCGTTCCTCATCGGCGCCATCCTCATCCAAACCACCAAGACGTTCAAGCACGACGCGAAGCGGGCCGTGCGCGACCAGAAAGGCAAGGGCTTGCGCCGTTAAGCCCGAAGCCCGTCATCCGTTCGGCGCATCCAGCCTTCCTCCGCGGCCTCAATGGTAAATTGACGACGTTTCGGTGTGCTCCATGTTCTAGAATGGCAGGATGCATGCAGCGCGGCTCCGGCTGCCGTACGGAACGAGGGGACTATGAAAAAGAATGTCATAGGGCGCGCGGGCACGGCTTTCGCGCTTGTCGGCGCTTTGGCGCTTGCGGGTTGCTCGGGTTCTTCGGCGCCCTCGGAGGATGCGGTTTCGTCCGTGCTCGACCCGTCCGATCCGGTGCAGGTGGAGCTGTGGACCTATTACAACGGCACGCAGCAGCAGGCTTTCGAAGACCTCGTCAAGGACTTCAATGCGACGAAAGGCAAGGATCTCGGCATCGTGGTGACCAGCTCCAGCCAAGGCGGCGTCAACGACCTGGCCTCCGCTGTCACCGATTCCGCGCAGGAGCTTGTGGGTTCGGAGGCGATGCCCGACGCGTTCCTGTCGTATTCCGATACGGCGTCGGTCATAGACGGGTTCGGCATGGTGGCCGATCTGTCGGGCTACCTTACTGAAGAGGAGAAGGCCGGATTCGTGGAGGGCTTTCTGGAAGAGGGCGATCTGAACGGCAACGGCAGCCTCAAAGTGTTCCCGGTGGGCAAGTCCACCGAGACGCTGCAGATCAACATGACCGATTTCCAGACGTTCGCCGATGCCACCGGCACTTCGCTCGACGAGATGAGCACCATTGAGGGCATCGTGAGAGTCGCGGAGCGCTACTACGAGTGGACCGACGCGCAGACGCCGGGCGTCATGGGTGACGGCCGTCCGTTCTTCGGACGCGATGCTATGGCGAACTACCTGATCACAGGTTCAAAACAGCTGGGTCACGAGATTTTTGAAATTGAGAACGGCGTGTGCGCGCTGAACTTCGACCGCGCTACGATGAAGACGCTCTGGGACAACTACTACGTGCCCATGGTGCAGGGCTGGTTCTCGGCGGAGGGCAAGTTCCGTTCGGATGCGGTGAAGACGGGCGATCTCATCTGCTATGTGGGCTCATCGTCCTCGGTGGTGTACTTCCCGCAAACAGTGACGGTGGACGATGCCACGAGCTATCCTATCCAGTTGGGCGCGTTGCCCAACCCGTCTTTCGAGCACGGCAAGCCGTGCTCGCCGCAGCAGGGCGCCGGGTTCGTGGTGACGAAGTCCGACGAGAAAAAGGAAACTGCGTGCGTCGAGTTCCTCAAGTGGTTCACCGCTAAAGAGCAGAACACCGACTTCTCGGTGAGCGCCGGCTACGTGCCGGTCACCAAGGATGCGCTGACGCTTGAGAACCTCCAGGCGGCGGCCGAGTCGATCGACGGCGCTTCGGGCAACTATCTGGTGAACCTGCCTGCCACGCTGGATACCATCGAGGCCGGTGTGTACGCGAACCCGCCGTTCAAAGGCGGCGTTGAGGCGCGCGCCGTCCTTGACCGCGCGCTGTCGGACAGGGCGGTGGCCGATCGTGCGGCGGTGGTCGAAGCAATGGCGGCGGGAGCATCGTCCGAAGAGGCTGTGGCTCCGTATCTAGACGACGCAGGGTTCGACGCTTGGCTCGCCGACCTGGAGACCCAGCTCAGGGAAGCGATCGCTTAATATTGAGGATGCGTTCCGGACAGAAGCGCACGGCTAGACGGCGAGGAGTGACGTTTCGAGCTCTCGTCGTTTTGCCGTTCTGCGTCGCGTTGGGAATCCAGGGCGTCGTCTGCGCTACCGTGCTCGCGCGCAGCGAGATACTCAAACAGATGGAGATCGACGCGTACGATCTGTTCTCGGAGCGCGTGGCGAGCCGTGCGGGTTATCTGGAAAACGATATGATATTCCGCTGGTCGGACTTCGATCCCGTGGTGGAAAGCGCGACCGCCAGCATTGACAAGGCGCTGGCCGCGGCTCAGGCAACGTCGGCGGATATCGAAACCAGGTCCGATCTGGCCATCTCCATAATCGAGGCGACTTCCCAAGACCTTCTGGCCTATTCTCATCGCGCCGAAGTCGACGGCGTGTTCCTCGTGCTGGCTGACGGCGCAGAAGGACAATCGGACAATCGGACGGCGCTGTACATCCGCGACTCGAACCCCAAGGTGGAGGTTGCCAACGGTTCCGATCTCATGTTGGCCGCCTGCCCCATCAGCATCGGGCGACAGCTGGGCGTCACCCTCGACAGCATGTGGTCCGCCACGTTCCCCTTGGCAGCCGAGGGTGAAAGCCGGAGCGCATTCTATTACGAGCCCGTGCGCGCTGCCGAGCGCTACCCTGAGGCCAGCACGAACGATCTGGGTTACTGGGGCCGTCCGGTCGACTTCGGATGGGCGGGAACCCCTTCCATTACGTACAGCAAGCCTATCAGGGATGCGCAAGGGGGCATCGTGGGCGTCATAGGCGTGGAAGTGCGCCTCGACCGCGTTGCATCCTTCTTCCCGTATCGCGATCTCGCCAGCAGCGGCAACGGTTCGTACGTGCTGGCCATCACGAACGAGGACGGCGGCTTCGTCCGAGACGGCGGCGTGGCGCCGCTGCCGGACAAGGAGCGGGTGTACGAGGCGCTTACCACCACCGGCGCATCGCAGAGCCTGTACCTGAAGGAGTCTGCGTTCTCCGCGTCGATCGACGGCGCCGGACGCATGGTGGTAGATCCGGCGGACGACGCTTCCTCCGACGCGCGAGCCGTCGCCAGTGCAGCCGAGATCCAGCTCTACGACAGCACGTCCCCGTTCGCGTACGAGCATTGGGCGCTCGTCGGGCTTGAGCGCGAAGGCGAGATGTTCTCCGCATCGAAGACGCTGTCCGACAACCTCACCGCCGTGTTCGCCGCATCGCTCGTGGTGGGCTTGCTGATTGCCGTCGTCGCTGCGTGGCTGTCGTCCTCACGTTTGCGGCATCTCATGTCCGAGGTGCGCGCGGCGCAGCCCGAGCAGCCTATTGCGTTCACTCCCACGGGCATCGTGGAGGTCGACGAGCTGTCCGAGGCCATCGAGTCGATGGGGGAGGAAGTGGCCATGACCGCATCGCGCCTATCGCGCATCCTGCGCCTGTCCGACCGCGGCATCGGCGCCTTCGAGTACAGCTACGAAACAGATGCCATCACCTTTACCGACGGGTTCTTCGCCACGTTGTCGACGCTGGAACCTCCTGATCCCTCGTACTTCGATCCGCAGCGCATTGCGACGGGGTCGTTGAGCGCGAGCGAGTTCGAGAGCCTTATGAAATGGTACGTTCCCTACATCGAGGTGGAGGAAGAGGGCCGCTACCTCTTCACGGGCCCGCATCGAACCTCGTGGGTTCGTCTCGTGGTGGTGGAAAGCGGCGAGCACAACCGCGTGCTCGGCCTCGTGGAGGACGTGACGCATGAGATCGAGACGCGTCGCCGCATCGAGCATGAGCGCGACCATGACATCCTCACCGGGCTGTTCAACCGCCGTGCATTCGAGCAGGAGGTTACCGACCTGCTCGCGCAACGCCCGCCTGCGCTGGGAGCGATGCTGATGCTCGACCTCGACAACCTCAAGTTCATCAACGATATCTACGGGCACGATTGGGGCGATCAGTACATCAAGGCGGCGGGCCGCGTGGTGGACGAGGCGTTCAGGGACAAGGGATTCTACTCGCGCATCTCCGGTGACGAGTTCCTCGTGTTCGTCGACGTATGCCCTGATCGCACATCGGTGGAAGACCTTTTCGCCACGTTCCGCGCCATGCTCGATGCCAGCTCCATCGTGGCGCCCGACGGAAAGACGCTCAAGGTGCGCGCGTCCATGGGCGCAGCGTTCTATCCGGAGGATGCGACGGACTTCGCTCACCTGCGCGAATACGCCGACTTCGCCATGTACCTGGCGAAGAGCAGCCGCAAGGGGGATCTGTTCTCGTTCGATCGGCAAAGCTACGAAGAGAAGTCGTTCATCGTCAACAACAAGGAGGACTTGAACCGCTTGCTGGAGGAGGGTCTCGTCGAGTATCACTTCCAACCCATCGTCGACCTGCGTGCGGGCGAGCCGGTGGCGTACGAAGCGCTCATGCGCTCGCAGTTGGACACCATTCCGACGCCCGACCAGGTTCTGGCGCTGGCGCGCTCGCAGTCGAAGCTCTACCGTGTGGAACACCTCACGTTTTTCGGCGCGCTCGAGGCGTTCTCCCGTTATCCCGAGGCGCATGGGGCCACTCTGTTCGTGAACAGCATCGCTACGCAGCGCTTGTCGTCCGACGACGAGCTCGTACTGAACGAGCGCTATCCGGACCTGCTCAAGCGCCTCGTCATCGAGATCACCGAGAGCGACTACAGCCGCGAGATGGCGTTGTACAAAGAGGCGCTGGCGCGGCGCTTCGGCGCGCGTCTCGCCATCGACGACTTCGGCAGCGGCAACAACGGCGAGACGTCGCTTTTGGACTACCACGTGGACTTCGTGAAGATTGACATGGAGATCGTTCGCGACATCGACGTGGCGAAAGACCATCAAGACATCGCCCGCAACCTGATCGTGTACGCGCATGATCGCGGCATCCGCGTGATCGCGGAAGGAGTGGAGACCGAGGCCGAGCTGCGAGCGTTGCGCGAATTGGGCGCCGATTACGTGCAGGGCTACCTCACCGGACGGCCTGCTCCTGAGCCGCGCGATGTCGACGACGAGGTCAAGCGCCTTATCCGCAGCCTGAACGACGGGCGGTAGGGGAGGGACGGCAGCGCGGGTCTGTCCGGTGCCGCGATGGCGCGCTGCGGGTATACTTGACGAAAAACCGCACGGAGGCCGCGACGATGCGGCCTCGTTAACGAAGGAGGCTTCCATGGCGTTGACCGATACGCTGCACATCGAGACCGTTTCCGCCGACAAGCGCCACGTCGAGGCGACGATGCCCATCGTGCCCGAGGTGTTCCAGCCGCACGGCTACCTGCACGGCGGCGCCACCATCGCGCTGCTGGAAACGGTGGCAAGCATCGGCACCGAGCAGAACACGGATTTCGACAAGGAGCGCCCCTTCGGAATCGACGTGCAGGTTCGCCATCGTAAAAGCGGCAAGGAGGGCACGCTGCGCGGCGTGGCCGACCTCGACCGCGAGGAGGTGTCGGAGCGCACGGGGGCCATCAAGCAGTACTGGAACGTGGCGGCGTACGACGATGCGGGCGACGTGGTGTCGGACGGCGTGATCATGACGAAGATCGTATCGCTCGCCCGCCTCGCCCAGAAGGAGCAGGAGCGGACGTCTTAGAGCGAATCGACTCTTTTAGACGCGTTTGCGGGCAGCGTGACGACGACGACCGTGCCGCGCGGTTCGTTGGGTTCGAGGGCGATGGAGCCGCCGTGCGCTTCCACGATGTGTTGCGCGAGCGAGAGTCCCAGCCCGTAGCCGCCCGTCTCGCGCGAGCGGGCCTTGTCGGCGCGATAGAACCGCTCGAATACGTGCGCGAGGTCTTCGGGGTCTATGCCGCAGCCCGTGTCGGCCACCTCGACGACGCACTGTTTCGGTCCCGATGCGCGCGTGCGCACGGTTATCTCGTCGCCGGGCGCGGTGTACTTGAGCGCGTTGTCCAGCACGATGCCCAGCAGCTGCCGCAACTTGTCGGCATCGGCCTCTATCGTTTCGCGCGAGCCCGTTTCCACTTCGAGGCGCTTATCTTGGAGCGTGGCGAAGTCTTCGTAAGCTGCGCACGCGTCGCGTACGAGCGCGTCGAGGTTCACCGCGCTCGCATCGAGCGACGAGCGCCCGGCATCGCCCAGCGACAGCTCCATGAGGTCGTCCACCAGCCGCGCGAGACGCTTCGTCTCCGAGGTGATGGCGTTCACGTCCTCGAAGCGGTCGACGATGCGGCTATTGGGGCTGTCCAGCAGCAGCTCGCCGGTGGTCTGGATCACGGCGAGCGGCGTGCGCAGCTCGTGCGAGGCGTTCTGCACGAATTCCGTCTGCGCGCGCATGTTCGCCACGATGGGCTTGAGCGTGCGCCGCGAAAGCAAGTAGCTTGCGCCCGCTGCCACGACGACGGCTGCCGCCAAGTAGACGATCAACGTGCGCGTGAAGCCGTCTAGAATGGCGATCTCCGAGTCGACGTTCACCAGCGTCTGAAGATACGTGGTCTCGCCTTCGTCGCTTGCCGCATACGTGATGCCGCGGTACTCGTGACCCCCCGCGGCAATCTGGTAGACGCGTTCGAGGTCGTTCTTGTCGAAGGGGATATGGCGCAGGAAGGAAGGATAGGAGGCGTACAGCCCCACGGTCTCGAGAAGGTCGCCCTGCTCGTTTCGTATGAGCGTGATGAACTGCGGATCGGCGTCCACGATGCTCTGCTGAAGCGTGAGGGAGAGGTCGTCGATCGCCGTGGCGTCGGAGGGGGCGGCGCCGTCGGGCTCTTCTACCACGACGTCGTCGACGATCGCGGATCCGCTGCCGGCGGCATCGAGGGTTATGTAATCCGATTCCATGCCAATGGCCTGCAGGTTTTCGTCGGCGTTTCGGTAGATATTCGAGCTCACCATGGAGTAGACGCCTGCGCCCAGCAGCGCGAACAGCAAAGCGAACACGAAGAACAGCAGCGCCGTCTGCCGAACCAGCTCTCGGCGGATCAGCGCGCGCTCAGTCATGATCGTCCTCCGTGAACAGGTAGCCTGCTCCGCGGATGGTCTTGATGTAGCGATCGTAGCCGGTCGGAGCCAGCGCTTTGCGCAGCGCGCTCACGTACACCTCCACGACGTTCGAGGACGTGTCCGACATGAATCCCCATATCTTGTCGAACAACCGCTCTTTCGAGATGAGACTGCCCTGGTGGCTGACCAGGTATTCGAGAATGTCGTACTGCTTGCCTTTCAGAGCAAGGGGCTCGTCTGCGATGAAGGCCTGCCGGGTTCGCGTGTGCAGCGCAAGCTCCTTGAACGCAACGATGCCCACGTCGCGCCGGCCCGTCGTGCGGCGCAGGATGGCCTCGATGCGGGCGAGCAGCTCGTCCCGGTCGAAGGGCTTTGCGAGATAGTCGTCGGCTCCCGAGCGCAGGCCGCGAAGCTTGTCGGCGGTCGCGCTCCGAGCCGTCAGCATGAGCACGGGCGTGTCCACGCCTTGTGCGCGCAAGGCTTCCAGCACCGAGAAGCCGTCGCGTTCGGGCAGCATAACGTCGAGCACGACGAGGTCGTACACGTCCTGAGCGGCGTAGAACAGGCCTTCTTCGCCGTCGAACGCCTGGTCGACGGCGTAAGCGTCCCGCAGGCTGCGGGCTAGGGCGTTTGAGAGGAGTCGGTCGTCCTCCACGATCAGCAGTTTCATGCGGTCATTCTAGCACGCGCAACCTGAAACGATCCTGAAACCGACCCCCTCGGCAAGCTTCGGCGGGGAGACGCGAAAAACATCGCCGCGGTTCAGGAAGTTTTAAGGCGGCTTTCGTTAGACTGGCCGCCGGAAGATATCGAGACGACGCGCAGAAGTGCGCAGTGAGGAGTCGACGATGGGGTCGAAAGGGTTCAAGGTGCTCGTCGGAGTGCTGGTTGCGGTTATCGTCGTGCTGGGAGGTTTGCTGGTTGCCAAGAACCTGCTTCCCGAAGCGGGAGGAACCGATGCGCCGGAGACTGCGAAAACCCGAAACGAAGCCACGGCTCAGGACGTCATAGCGGAGCCGACGCCCTCGGTCGAGGGCGAGACGTACGTTCCCTGATCGACATCGGCAATCTTGGCATCGTGAACTATAGAAAGGAACGCAATTGTGAAAAGCATAGTAGGCAAGTCCGTGACCGTCGTGCTTCTGCTGGCCGTTGCGAGCGGGCTGGCCGCTTGGCTCGTGTTCGGCGACAAGATATCGGCGGCGCTTTCCGGTGAGCCTCAGACCGTTTCGCCGCTGACCGCTCCCGTGGAGCGAGGATCCGTGCAGCAGACCGTCACCGGCGTTGGCGAGGTGAAGCCGCTGGAAACCGTGAAGCTCAGGCCTGCGGACAGCTGGCATTGGCTGCAATCGTTCGACGCGCCGCTTAACAAGCGCGTTGCTGCAGGCGAGACGCTGGTGACCTACGCCAACGGCGAGAAGTGGGCGGCTCCGTACGACCTCGTGGTCACCTCGCGCGAGCTTCCGGAGAAAAACAAAGGCGCCGTGACGAAGGACGACCACTATATCGAGGTGCAGCGCATCGACACGGTGTCGGTCACCATGGAGGTTTCCGAGAAGGATCTGGGGCTTTTGTCCGAAGGGCAAAGCGTGAAGGTGAAGCTGGGATCCGATAACGGCCGCGAGTACGACGGAACCATCTCCAACATCAACGAGGTGGGTACGTACGGCGCGACGGGCTCCAAGTTCACGGTCACGGTCAAAGTGCCCAACGACGGCAGCATCAAGCTGGGGATGTCGGCCAACCTGTCCATCACCGTTGCGGAAGCCTCCGACGTGCTCACGGTGCCGGTGAGCGCCGTGATCGGCGCGGGCGACGACAAGTTCGTCCAGGTGTACGATCTCGCATCCGGCGAGCAGCGTGCGGAGCCGGTGACCACGGGCATATCCAACGGCACCATGGTCGAGGTGTCGGGCGAGGGTCTGAAGGAAGGCGATCTCGTGGTTCTCAACGAGGCAGAGCCTGCGGGCGGCGGCTTCTCGGAAGGCGATGCCGAAGAGGGGCCTATAACCGTGACTCCGGTGTTAGAGTAGGCGGTCGGCGATGATCCTCTTGGAGAGCGTTTCCAAAACCTACGAGATGGGCGAAGGGGTCGTTCGCGCCCTCGATCATGTGGATCTTCAAGTCGACCAAGGCGATTTCCTCGCTATCGTGGGGCCGTCCGGATCTGGCAAGTCGACGCTGATGAACATCCTCGGGCTGCTCGACGTGCCCGACGAGGGTCGCTACCTGCTCGACGGCATGGATGTCGGGGCTTTGTCCGACAATCGGCTAGCCTCCATCCGCAACGAAAAGATAGGGTTCGTGTTCCAAAGCTTTAATCTGCTGGGCAAGCTCACGGCGCTCGAGAACGTGAAGCTGCCGCTGAGCTATGCCGGGGTACGCCTGAAAGAAGCCGACGCCCGTGCCCGCAAGCAGCTCTCGCTCGTGGGTCTCGAAGGGCGCGAGCACCACCTGCCGAACCAGCTGTCCGGAGGCCAGCAGCAGCGCGTGGCCATCGCCCGTGCGTTGGTGTGCGAGCCGGAGATCATCCTGGCCGACGAGCCCACCGGCGCGCTCGATTCGCGCACCGGCGTGGAGATCATGGAGCTGTTCAAGAGCCTGCACGCCGAGGGTCAGACGGTTATCCTCATCACGCACAACCAGGAGCTCGCCGACGAGGCGCAGCGTGTCGTGCGCATTGCTGACGGCTTGATACAGGAAATGGAAAGGGGTTCGCATGCGGTATAGTCAATTGGCGCGAACTGCCGTTCAGGCTGTGTTCGGCAACGGGTTGCGCTCGGCTCTGACCATGCTGGGTCTCGTCATCGGCATTTCGTCGGTCATCATCCTCGTGGGCATCGGCGACGGGACGAACCGGCAGGTGAGCGAAAAGATGAAAGCTCTCGGCGGAGACGCACTGTCGGCTTACCTGTTCGACGGCGACATGGGCTACAACGACCTTTCGGGCATGAACGACCTCGGTGCCGTGGATGGCGTGGCGCCCTCGAAGTCCCTGATGAAGAAGCTTTCGGTGGGCACGACGGTTGCTAACAAGGCGTTCGTGGAGGCCACTGACGAGCACTACCTGCACGTGCGCAACCTCAAATTGCAAGAAGGCCGCAACTTGAGCGCTGTCGACCGGGAGAATCGTAGCAAGGTCATCGTGCTGGGCTCCGATGTGGCGAAGACGCTGCTTGGCTCGGCCGACGGCGCGGTCGGCCGCACCGTCAAGCTCGACGGCGATGAGTTCACCGTGGTCGGCGTGCTGCAGAACCAGGGCCAGTCGATGGGCCTCAACACGGGCAACGTGGCGCTCGTTCCCTTCTCCACTGCCGTGAGCATGGGGGAGAGCGGCACGATCACCTCTTTCTACGCGAAAGCGCGCGGCGAGGACGCCATCGAGGCGGCGAAAGGGGAGATAGGCTCGTACCTCACGGGCACGGTGCATATTCCCCCCGGACGTTTCGACATCATCTCCCAGGACGAGATGCTGCGGGCCGGCAACGAGATCGACGGCACCATGACTTTGCTGTTGGCGGGCATCGCGGGCATATCGCTTGTGGTTGCGGGCATCGGCGTGATGAACGTGATGCTGGTGTCGGTGACCGAGCGCACCCGCGAAATCGGCATCAAGAAAGCTCTGGGCGCGCGCCGCTTCGACATCCTCGTGCAGTTTCTGCTCGAAGCCCTCGTGCTCAGCATCATCGGAGGCGTTCTGGGCATCGCGGCGGGCATCGCGCTGGGACTGCTCATGGGCACCGTGGGGCTGGCGTTCGTGGTGTCGTGGGGCGTGGTGGCGGTTGCCGTTGCAGCAGCCACGGCCATCGGCCTGGTGTTCGGCATCTTCCCCGCCTACCGGGCGTCCCGCAAGAACCCCATCGAGGCTTTGCGCACCGAATAAGCTGCGCCGCCCGATCGCTTACAAGTCGCCGCGCTTCGCAAGAACGGTCAGTTTCCCAATGCATGCAAATACTCCCTACAGCACCGGTGAAGAAGGCGTGGAAAAAGAAATATTGTCGTAATTTCTTTTACCTTCGATTACATTGTGCTATCATATCCGTCGCTGCTTGAAGCAGTACATCGGGTTGTGGCTCAGCTTGGTAGAGCGCTGCGTTCGGGACGCAGAGGCCGCAGGTTCAAATCCTGTCAACCCGACCAGAAATTGCAGGTCAGCCGTTCGCGGCTGACCTTTTTCTTTTCCCGTGTGGGTTCAATCGGAACATAAACGGCTCCGGGCAGAAAACCCTCACTTCGCATCGCGCGGTCAGCACGCCTTCGGCGCTTCGCTTGAGCTCTTCTGACCAGCGTTGTCTTTGGCTCCCGTCGATACCCAAACATACAGGTTTTGTTCTCGGCTCGTGTTATTCTTAGGGTCGATCATTCATCCGATCGGGTTTTTCGGGTCTCCAGAAGTTGCCCTGATGCCTGCGATCAAAGGATTGACTATGAAACGAGTTTCGGTACCCTTTCTAATCGGCGCGATGCTCTTCACGGTGATCGGCTTGTATGGTTGCGCTTCGGATGGCGAGCGGGTTGCGCCCGTCGACGCCTCTATCGGCATCATCGAAACGCGAGGGACGGATGAAACGAGCAGGATCGTCTTCTACGATGGGGAGTTGAACGAGGTGGCGCAGCTTCCGCTGCGCTATGCGAACTTGGGTGACGTTTTTCACAATCCCCTGGTTTACCAGGGCAGTCTTTTTGTTATTCCCCAAGGAAGGTCTAAGGTTAGAGACGGCGAGGCCGTCCTTCAGGTCGATGTAGCTTCCCTTGCATCCAAAACACACGCTATCGGTCGATCGGGCATGAATGATGTGGCCGTGAACGATGAGTACGTCTTCACCTGCGATTCGTCTTATATAAACCGCTGCCGAATCGACAACGGGGACGTGTCGAAGATAGCTATCGAGGGGGTTTATGTATCGAAAATCGTTTGGTGCGAAGACAGTCTGTATGCTTTCGCATTGTCTCTCGATGACGACTCTTCGATGATTTATTGCTACGACGAAGACTTGGCCCTCAAAGAATCAATCGATTGCAGCACCTATGATTCGAACGCCTATAGGGTTGCGGACGCCTACCGGGCGGTTGTGCATGAAGGCAAAATCTATTTCTGCAGCGTTGGCCTTGTGGAAAGACAGATTGGCGTACTCGACACCGAAGGCAACACGTTGAGCTTCATTCCATTGAGCAAGGGCGGTCCTTCAAGCGTGGCTATCGCGGACGGCAAGCTTTACATTGCCCACTACAATGTCGTTCAAGGTCAAGACGATAGCGCGCTGAGCATCGTGGATCTAGAGACGGGGGCTATCGAAGAGCATGCTTTCGAGCACGAAGCGATACAAATGGTTGTGACTGAAGGGTCGATATACGTGCTCGGAGATTGGGCGATATACCAATACGATGCCGAAAGCGTAGAGCTCATCGGAAGCAAGCCGATTGATAAAATGCCCGGTAGTTATAGCTATCTTTCGGGGCTGTTCTCTGCGAAGTAGGGCCTCGATACTCAAGATTTCTGCATAGGGTCGGTGGTCTCCGACCGAATAGCGGTTTCAAAACGGGGTTCAAAATGGATTCAATTGGTTGATGACCGCGTCTCGTCCGGTTGGCTGTGCTCTACGGCAAAGGCTTCTCGCCATGGCGAAGCCGGGGCATATCAGTGGAGAAGGCGTGGAAAGGGGATTATCGCTGCATTTTCTTTTACCTTCTATAACATTGTGCTATCATAACCGTCGCTGCGAAAGCAGTTATTTGGTTGCTAAAGGGGATGGGGAACATCCCTTTTTTGCATAGGCATGTGACCCTGGCTGCGTCAGGGGGAGCGAGGTCGCAGAAGCGCTTCGCACGAGCAATTTGGAGGAACGTATGAAAATCCTGGGAATGGGAATGCCTGAGCTTCTCATCATTCTCGCGGTAATCCTGCTCATCTTCGGGCCGAAGAACCTCCCGAAGCTCGGCGGCGCCATCGGCAAGACCGTCAAGAACCTGCGCGAAGGCATGGGCGGCGGCGATAAGAACATCGTCGAGGCCGATGACGAGGAAGAAGTGATCGAAGAGGTCGAGGAGCCCGTCAAGAAGACGACCGCGGCCAAGAAGACCACCACCGCGGCTAAGAAGAAAGCCGAGTAGTTTTACATTCGTCTGGTTCGCGGTATGTGCAGTCGCTCGGCGCTCTGCACATACCGCTTTTTTCATATCAGGTACCGGTAGCACGCTTGCGGACGAGCGTGCATGTTTTTGTAAATGGACAGGTGAGCATTCATGGCAGACGGCAATTTCATTCTCACGCAAGAAGGCAAGGACAAGCTCGAGGAAGAACTCCACTTCCTGGAAACCGAGAAACGCGCCGAGATCGGCGAGCGCATCAAGGTGGCGCGCGAGTTCGGCGACATCTCGGAGAATTCCGAGTACGACGACGCCAAGAACGAGCAGGGCATGATGGAGGCGCGTATTGCCGAGATCAGCCGCATCCTTTCCGAGGCGACGGTGGTCAACACCCCGAAGCGCTCGAACAGCGTGCACATCGGCTCGACGGTGACGGTCGACATGGGTGGGCGCGAGCGCGTGTTCACTATCGTGGGCGGCGCCGAGAGCGATGCCGCCGCCGGCAAGATCTCCAACGAGTCCCCGGTGGGTTCGGTGCTGCTGGGCCACAAGAAGGGCGACGTGGTGGAGACCACGGGTCCCACCGGCCGCAAGATCACCATGACCATTCTCAAGCTGGAACACTAGTGAGTTGCGCCGTTCTGCGA
>NZ_WWRX01000006.1:169161-194937 GCF_009875575.1 Eggerthella sp. BIOML-A4
CGGCGCAACTTGCCGACGCTGCGAGACGCCCTTGCACCCGATCTCGCGGCGAGGCCGAGGGACTCGCGTACCGAAGTACGCTTCGCCCTCGCCCTCCCCACGATCTCGGGCACCAGGGCGCCTCTCGCTGACTTACTACGCCAACCCGTGATTTCGAGGACAATCAATGAGCGATACCATCGACACCACCGAGCAGATCATCGAAGACGACCCCATCGCCGTGCGCCGCGCTAAGCGCGAGGCGCTGATGGCAGCGGGCAAGGACCCGTACGGCCATGCGTTCGCGTACTCGCACCACCTGGCCGACCTGGCCGAACAGTACGCCGACCTCGAGGACGGCGCGTCCACCGAGGACGAGGTGAAGGTCGCCGGCCGCGTCATGGCGAAGCGCGATCAGGGCAAGCTGGCTTTCCTCGAGCTGCGCGACTCCACGGGCGACATGCAGCTGTTCTGCCGCATCAACGCGCTGGGCGAGGACGCGTTCGCCGAGCTCAAGGACCTGGACGTGGGCGACTGGATCGGCGTCGAGGGCACGATGATGCGCACGAAGCGCGGGCAGCTGTCCGTGTCCGTGGCATCGTTCGAGCTGCTCAGCAAGTCGCTGCGCCCCCTGCCGGAGAAGTTCCACGGCTTGGCCGACAAGGAGACGCGCTATCGCCAGCGCTATGTCGACCTCGTCATGAACCGCGAGGTGCGCGACACGTTCGAGAAGCGCTTCAAGGTGGTTTCCGCCATCCGCCGCTACATGGAGGATCACGGCTACTACGAGGTGGAGACGCCCATCCTGCACCCTATCCTCGGCGGCGCGAACGCGCGTCCCTTCGTCACGCACCACAACGCGCTGGACAAGGACTTCTACCTGCGCATCGCCACCGAGCTGCATCTCAAGCGCTTGCTGGTGGGCGGCTTCGAGAAGGTCTTCGAGATCGGGCGCCAGTTCCGCAACGAGGGCATGGATCCGTATCATAACCCCGAGTTCACCACCATGGAGTTCTACCAGGCGTTCAGTGACCTCGAAGGCATGATGGAGCTCACGCAGGGCGTCATCCAGGCGGCGGCGCTTGCCTCGTGCGGCACGCTGCAGGTGGAGTATCAGGGCCATCAGGTGGATCTCAGCGGATCGTGGCGCCGCGCCACCATGATCGAGCTGGCCAGCGAAGGAGCCGGCGAGGATGTCAGCTTCCAGCGCACGCGCGACGAGCTGGTGGATATCCTCGAGCGCAACGGCGGCCACGCCGAAGCTGCATGGGGCAAGGGCAAGCTCATCGCCGAGATCTTCGAGGCCGTGGCCGAGGAGAAGCTCATCCAGCCCACCTTCGTCACCGAGCATCCCATCGAGGTGTCGCCGCTGGCCAAGAAGCTGGCGGGCGATCCGAACCTGACCGAGCGCTTCGAGCTGTTCATCTGCGGCCACGAGTACGCCAACGCCTTCGGCGAGCTGAACGATCCGGTCGACCAGGCCGAGCGCTTCCGCGCGCAGGTGGAGGCGAAGGACCTCGGCGACGACGAGGCCATGGGCTACGACGACGACTACGTGCGCGCCCTCGAGTACGGCATGCCCCCGGCGGGCGGCTGCGGCATCGGCATCGACCGTCTGGTTATGCTGCTCACCGACGCCCCGTCCATCCGCGACGTGCTGCTGTTCCCCCACATGAGGGACGAGGTTCCGGCCGGCGGGCGTCCGCGCGCTGCCGCGCCTGCCGCTGCGGCTCCCGCAGTTGCCGAGGCGCCCATCGACTTCTCGAAGGTGGTCGTCGAGCCCCTGTTCCAGGACGAGGTCGACTTCGATACGTTCAGCAAGTCCGATTTTCGTGCCGTGAAGGTGAAGGAGTGCGTCGCCGTTCCCAAGAGCAAGAAGCTGCTGCAGTTCACGCTCGACGACGGCACGGGCTCCGATCGCGTCATCCTGTCCGGCATCCACGCCTATTACGAGCCGGAAGAGCTGGTGGGCCGCACGCTCATCGCCATCACGAACCTGCCGCCGCGCAAGATGATGGGCGTGGAATCGTGCGGCATGCTGCTGTCGGCCATCCATGAGGAGGAGGGCGAAGAGCGCCTGAACCTCCTGATGGTTGACGACCGCATCCCCGCCGGCGCCAAGCTGTACTAAAGCGCCGCCGCATAATCGCTTCCGAAAGGCCGCTTGCGCATATGCCGCGCAAGCGGCCTTTCCGCGGTTCGGAGGCCTGCGCTGCGCCGCACGTCGTCGCGCTTGCACGCGTCTCCGAGCTTTCAATCGCTCGCGCACGTTTCGGGTCTTTGTCAGAAGCGAGCACGTTTGGAGGCATAGTGGGGCAGGGGCTCATGCGGGCGGCGGACATGGTAGGATGGATAGCGGGCCGTCCGTCGGCGCTTGTGGAGCAGCCGTGTGCGGTCATATGCGGTATTGGCACTCTCAATACAAGAGTGCTAAGATGGCACGGAACCAAACGATAGACTCTGCGAGAATAGAGGCTAGCATGTCATTCGAGAAATTCACCGACAAAGCGCGCAAGGTGCTCGTCCTGGCTCAGGACGAGGCTCGCTCGCTTCATCAGCCCTACGTGGGCACCGAGCATATCCTGCTCGGCCTCATACAGGAGAAGGACGGTCTGGCCGCCCAGGCCCTCGATCGTCTCAACGTGAAGTACGATGCCGTCGTGCAGGCCATCCGCCAGGTGGTGGCCATCGACGAGGACACCGACGTGTCGGGGCATCTGTCCTTCACGCCCCGCGTCAAGCGCGTGCTGGAGAACAGCCTGCGCGAGGCCATGCAAATGGGGCAATCGTACATCTCCACCGAGCATCTGCTGCTGGGCATCGTCCGCGAGGGCGACGGCACCGCGCTCGAAGTGCTCACGCGTCTCGGCGTGTCGGGCGACGACGTGCGCAGCGCGCTGAACGACCTGGTGGGGCAGAGCCCCGTCTACGCCGGGCGCAACCCGTTCGATCCGAACGGCAACACGTCCGACAGCGTGCTGAAGGAGTTCGGCACCGACCTCACGCAGAAGGCGCGCGACGGCAAGCTGGACCCGGTTATCGGCCGCGCCGGCGAGATCGAGCGCGTCATGCAGGTGCTCAGCCGACGCCAGAAGAACAACCCGCTGCTCATCGGCGAGCCGGGCGTGGGCAAGACCGCCGTGGCCGAGGGCCTGGCGCAGCTCATCGTGTCGAACCAGGTGCCCGACATCCTGCGCGGCAAGCGCCTGTTCACGCTCGACGTGAGCGCGCTCGTGGCCGGGTCGAAGTACCGCGGCGAGTTCGAGGAGCGCCTGAAGAAGTGCATCAAGGAGGTGATGGACGCGGGCGATATCATCCTGTTCATCGACGAGATGCACACGCTCATCGGCGCGGGTTCGGCCGAGGGTTCCATTGACGCCGCCGCCATCTTGAAGCCTCCGCTGTCCCGCGGCGAGATCCAGGTGATCGGCGCCACCACCATCGACGAGTACCGCAAGCATCTCGAGAAGGACTCCGCGCTCGAGCGGCGCTTCCAGCCCATCACCGTGGGCGAGCCGAACGAGGAGCAGGCCATGCGCATCATGGAGGGTCTGCGCGACCGCTACGAGGCGCATCATCAGGTGCACTTCACCGACGAGGCGCTGCAGGCGGCCGTGAACCTATCGAACCGCTACATCCAGGATCGCTTTCTGCCTGACAAGGCCATCGACGTGCTGGACGAGGCGGGAGCGCGCATGCGCATCCGCAACATGACGCTGCCGAAGGAGCTGCGCGAGCTCGACGACGAGCTGCGCACTATTCGCGGCGAAAAGGATTCGGCCATCGCTTCCCAAGATTTCGAGCGCGCCGCTCAGCTGCGCGACCAGGAGTCCGAGCTCAAGGCCAAGCGCATCGAAGCCGAGAAGAAGTGGGAAGAGGACGCCCAGAAGTCCGTGCATCAGGTGACGGTGGAGGACATCGCCGACGTGGTGTCCATGACCACGGGCGTGCCCGTTTCGAACCTCACCGAGGCCGAGACCGAGAAGCTGCTGCGCATGGAAGCCGTTCTGCACGAGCGCGTCGTCGGTCAGGAAGAGGCCGTCACGGCGCTGTCGAAGGCCATCCGCCGCTCGCGCAGCGGCCTGAAAGACCCGAAGCGCCCCGCGGGCTCGTTCATCTTCCTGGGCCCCTCGGGCGTGGGCAAGACCGAGCTTTCGAAGGCGCTTGCCGAGTTCCTGTTCAACTCCGAGGACGCGCTTCTGTCCTTCGACATGTCTGAGTACATGGAGAAGCACAGCGTGAGCCGTCTCGTGGGCTCGCCTCCGGGCTACGTGGGCTTCGACGAGGGCGGCCAGCTGACGAAGGCCGTGCGCCAGCGCCCCTACTCGGTGGTGCTGTTCGATGAGATCGAGAAGGCGCACCCCGACGTGTTCAACATCCTGCTCCAGATCTTGGAGGAGGGCCGCTTGACCGACGCGCAGGGCCGCACCGTGGACTTCCGCAACGCCGTCATCATCATGACGTCGAACGTGGGCGCCCGCGAGATCGCGCAGCCCACCACGCTGGGCTTCTCCACCGAGGAGCACGCGGGGCTGTCCGACAAGGAGATCAAGAGCCGCGTCATGGCCGAGATGAAGAAGCTGTTCAGGCCCGAGTTCCTGAACCGCATCGACGAGATCATCGTGTTCAAGTCCCTGAACGACGAGCAGATCTCCGAGATCGTCAAGCTCATGGTGGCCGATTTGCGCGAGCGCATGATCGAGCAGAACATGTCCATCAACCTCACCGAGGCGGCGTGCAAGCTCATCGCCAAGGAAGGCACCGACGCCACGTTCGGCGCGCGTCCGCTGCGCCGCGCCATCCAGCGCTTGCTGGAGGATCCGCTGTCCGAGCAGATCCTCGAAGGCACGTGGACGAGCGGCTCGGTCATCGACGTGGACGCGGTGGACGGCGAGCTGGTGTTCACCGCCGGATCGGGCTCCATCCCGGCGCCCCGCAAGCGCGACAGCATCGCGCGGGAAGCGGAGCTGTTGCTGACGAACTACGATCTGGGCCATGCCGGCGTCAGTTCCGGCGGCTCGTTCTCGGGCGGCGCGGCCGACTAAGCTTCGCCTCTTAAGCGCCCCTGCTCCTCGGCTTGAAATTCGAAGCCCGAGGAGCAGGGGTTTCTTGTGTTCTGCGCTTGCATTTGTCGTATACTAGGCACGTCGCAAGCCGACCGCGGAGCGGCCGCTTTCACGTGCAAGGCGGCCGAGGTGCACTGCGGGAAGTGCAGCGGATCAACTCGATTCCAGGAGGTTCCATGTTCGGAGACAACCTCGATCGCATCGTGAAAAGCATCGAGAAGAACTACGAGGCCGACGAGATATTCTTCACGAAGCCCGGCCGGCGGTTTCCCAGCCGCCTGGCCGTGAAAAGCGTGATCAAGGACTTGCGTCGGGTGCTGTTCCCGGGCTATTTCGGCGACGAGATGCTGACGCCGTTCACCAGTCCGGAGTACTTCATCGGCGAGACGCTCATACAGATCGAACGCGTGCTGCGCGAGCAGATCGTGCTCGCCATGACGTACACCTCGGACGATCGCGATGCTGCGGAGGTCGACCCGGCGCGCTACCTGTGCGGCGGCACCACGCCCGAGCATATCTGCGAGCGCGCCTCGGAAGTGTGCACGGTGTTCTTCGACGAGCTTCCCAGCATACAGCGGGTGCTGCTCACCGACGTGCAGGCGCTGTATGACGGCGATCCGGCGGCCGGGTCGAAGGAGGAGGTCATCTTCTCGTATCCGGGTCTGTACGCGATCTACGTGTACCGCATCGCGCACGTGCTGTACGAGCAGAACGTGCCCATCATCCCGCGCATCATGACCGAGCTGGCGCACAGCGGCACGGGCATCGACATCGGCGCCGGCGCCCAGATCGGCGAGTACTTCTTCATCGACCACGGCACGGGCGTGGTCATCGGCGAGACCACCGTCATCGGCGACCATGTGAAGCTGTACCAGGGCGTCACGCTGGGCGCGCTGTCCACGCGCGGCGGGCAGCGGCTTGCCGGGGTGAAGCGCCATCCCACGATCGAGGACAACGTGACGATCTATTCCAACGCTTCGGTTCTGGGCGGGGAAACCGTGGTGGGCGCCGGTTCGGTCGTCGCAGGATCCACGTTCGTCACCTCTTCGGTTCCCCCCAATTCCCGCGTGTCGCTGAAGGCGCAGGAGATCACCGTGCGCCAGCCGGGCGAGCGTGACTAGGCTCTTCGATCGGCAAGCGAGGGAAATGGAGCGGTGGCAAGAACGATGCAAGGCGGAGAGGAAAACCTTATGACGCAGACAATCGACCCGGTGTTCTCGTCCGCGGTGCTCAGCGCCCCTGAGCTCGCGCTGAACGACCTCGACTTCGACGCGCTGTCGCAGGCGATGGGAGGGCTCAAGGGCGAGGTCGACAAGAACCCGCAGACGGCCGCCATCATCCTGGCGGGCGGCACGGGGGAGCGGTTCGGCAAGGAAGGCGGCAAGCAGCTCGTGGAGATCGCGGGCAAGCCCATCCTCACCTGGTCGGCCGAGGCGTTCGACGCCGTGGGCGACATCGGGCTCATCGTCATCGTGTGCCCCGAGGACCGCTGCAGCGAGTATCTCAAGCGCGCCATCGACCCGTTCCCGTTCGTCACGCCCATCGTGGTGGCGCCTTCGGGTCCCAGCCGTCAGGAATCGGCGTTCTCGGGGCTGGAGTTCGTGCCGGACGACTACGAGTACGTCATCCTGCACGACGGCGCCCGCCCGCTCATCAGCCCCGACCTCATCGCGCACACCATCGCCACGCTGAAGGGCAACATCGACTGCGACGGCGCCGTGGTGGCGCATCCGGCCGTCGACACCCTGAAAGTGGTGGAGAACGGCGTGATCGTGGGCACGCCCGACCGCCGCGTGTTCTGGAACGCGCAGACGCCCCAGGTGTTCCGCGCCGGCATCTACCGCCGCGCGCACGCCTCGGCGCTGTCGGACGGCTTCATGGGCACCGACGATTCGTCGCTCATCGAGAGGTTGGGCGGGCGCGTGCTGGTAGTGGAAGGGAAGCGCGACAACATCAAGCTGACCGTCCCCGAAGACTACCTCATGCTGGCCGCTGCGGTGCGTACCATGTACATGAAAGGGGCGGAAGAATGATCATCCGCGGAGGCCTTGGCGACAGTGCCCAGTCGCTCAGACAGTCCTGCTCGCACGAAACGCCCGCTGGGCGTTTCGGCTCGTGCGGAACTCGCTTGGTGGGCACCGTCGTCAAGGCCGCGCATGTCGTTATCGGAGGAACCGAATGATGCAACCTGTTGTTTTCGATCCTGCCGGGTTGCGCGTGGGGCAGGGGTATGACGTGCATGCGTTCGCCGAGGGGCGCAAGCTTATCTTGGGCGGGGTGGACATTCCTCATGTGCGCGGCCTCTTGGGGCATTCCGATGCCGACGTGCTGGCGCATGCTATCTCCGATGCGCTGTTGGGAGGCATCCGCGGCGGGGACATCGGCAAGCTGTTCCCCGACACCGATCCGGCCTACAAGGGCGCCGATTCGCTGAAGCTGCTGGCCGCCGTGGCCGACAAGGTGCGCGCGGAGGGCTACGACATCCTCGACGTCGACTCCGTCATCGCCGCGCAGGCGCCGAAGCTCTCGCCGTACCGCGAGGCGATGCGCGAGAACCTGGCCGCCGCCATGGGCATCGCGGTGGAGAACGTGGGCGTGAAGGCCACCACCACCGAGCATCTGGGGTTCGAAGGCCGCGAGGAGGGCATCTCGGCGACCGCCGTCTGCATATTGTTCCGCCGTTCTGACGAACAGCGGAGCTAGCCGACGCTGCGGGCTTCCGTAGCGCCTCGGCTTGGCGCTCCAAGCTCTCCTCGCGTGCATGCGCACGCTTCGTCGGCCTTTCACGCCAATCCGAAACGCTGCGAAAGCCCTCGCTGACTTTGGCGGACAGGCGGGCTCCGTAACCTTCCTGTGCTACAATTTACGGTCGAAACTCATCGTCGCGCGAGCGCGGCGCAAGGGCTAGGCAGGATGCGAGGACGCCATGATCAGACTCTACAATACGAAGACCCGCACGAAGGTCGACTTCGAGACGCTCGAGCGCGGCAAGGTGGGCATGTACGTGTGCGGACCTACCGTGTACAACTACATTCACATCGGCAACGCCCGCACGTTCATCAGCTTCGACGTGATCCGCCGTTACCTTATGTGGCGCGGCTTCGACGTGACGTTCGTGCAGAACGTCACCGACGTGGACGACAAGATCATCGGCAAGTCGCTTGAGGAAGGCCGCAGCGCTGCCGAGGTGGCCGCCGAGTACACCGAGGCGTTCATCGAGGACATGCGCGCGGCCGGCGTGCTGGATCCCGATATCCGTCCGAAGGCTACCGAGGAGATCCCCGCAATGATAGAGCTCATCCAAGAGCTCATCGACGGCGGCCACGCTTACGATGCCGACGGCGACGTGTACTTCAACGTGCGTTCGTTCCCGGCTTACGGCGAGCTGTCGGGCCGCAACGTGGACGAGATGGAGAGCGGCCACCGCGAGCTGCGCGCCGACGGCAAGGGAGTGGAGGATCGCAAGCGCGACCCGCTGGACTTCGCGCTGTGGAAGGCCGCCAAGCCCGGCGAGCCGGCGTGGGAGTCGCCCTGGGGCATGGGCCGTCCCGGCTGGCACATCGAGTGCTCGGCCATGTCACGCAAGTACCTGGGGCTGCCCTTCGACATCCACGGGGGCGGCGCAGACCTCGTGTTCCCGCACCACGAGAACGAGCGCGCGCAGAGCGAGGCCGCGTGCGGCTGCACGTTCGCGAACTACTGGATGCACGGCGGCATGCTGCAGATCAACTCCGAGAAGATGAGCAAGTCGCTGGGCAACTTCAAGCTGCTGCGCGACGTGCTGAAGGTCACCGATCCGAAGGTGCTGCGCTTCCTTATGCTGCAGACGCACTACCGCAGCCCGCTCGACTTCTCCGACGAGCGACTGGCCGAGGCGGGCGCGGCGCTGTGCCGTATCGAGAACGCGGTGAAGAACCTCGATTGGCAGCTGCAGAACGCCCAGGACATCCCCTCGCCGCTGGACACGCGCGAGCTGATGAAGCGTACGAAGGAGGCGAAGCTGGCGTTCATCCTGGCCATGGACGACGACTTCAACACCTGCAAGGCGCTGGGCGAGGTGTTCGACTTCGTGGCCGCGGTGAACGCGCAGACGGCCGACAAGACTATCTCGCTGTCCGACGTGCCGCCCGTGCGCGATGCCCGCGGCGTCATCGTGGAGCTCATGGGCGTGTTCGGCATCGACGTGGAGGCCGCATCCGCCTCGTGCGCCGCAGGAGGGTACCCGCCCGAGGTCGTGGGGTTGGCGGCCGATATCGCGGGCTACGAGGGCGCGGATGCCGCCGAGGCCGTGGACGCCCTGCTGGCGGCCCGTGCCGACGCCCGCGCCGCGAAGGATTGGAGCCGTGCCGACGCCGTCCGCGACGGCCTGTGCGGTTTGGGCTTCGTGATCGAGGACACCCCGCAGGGCGCGCGCGTGACCTACGAGGGGTAAGGCGAGCGTTATCCCGAGTGGAACATTCTCGAAGGGCGGCCGCGTTGGCCGCCCTTCGTCGTCGTGCACGGATTCTCTTCCCTATGTGCGGCAAAATCGAGTTTTTGGCAGGAGAAGCGTCTTTCTCCGAATCGTTTCGAGGTGAAACCCCAGATCGCGTTTTTTCGGCATTCGCAAATCAACAGTGCGAAGCGGGCTCGCACTGCCAAAAGCCCGATTCTGCCGCACATAGCGCCTGCGGAACGTGCAATCGCTCGCCGTCGGGGTTCCCTTGCGCGCTCATGTCCAGGATGGGAATGCGATAGGGTGCGAAAGACCCGGGAATGTGCCGCAGGGCTCGGAGATGCGGATGATTGCCGGGTAGGGGGCGTTGTCCCGCCCGAAGCGAGGGGTTTCGGTGGTCGCCGGCTCGCGGGTTCGTCGATGCGCTACAATACGGCGCATGCGAACTCAATCGACAAGGACTCCCGAGCTCCTCGCGCCCGCGGGCGGGCTTGCGCAGCTGGAGGCCGCGCTGCGCTTCGGTGCGGACGCCGTGTACCTGGCCGCCGATCGTTTCGGGCTGCGGCAGCGCGCGGCGAACTTCGCGCTGGACGACGTTCCCGCTGCGACAGCTCTCGTGCACGATGCGGGCGCGAAGGCGTACGTGACGCTGAACGCCCTCATGGACGCCGACGACCTCAAGGCGCTTCCCGCGTACCTCGAAGCGCTGGCCGCGGCCGGCGTCGACGCATTCATCGTGAGCGACCTGGGCGCGCTTCGCCTGGTTCAGCGGCACGCGCCGAACGTCGAGCTGCACGTGAGTACCCAGGCCTCGGTGTGCAACGCCGAGGCGGCGCGCGTATGGCACGAGCTGGGCGCGAGCCGCGTGGTGTGCGCGCGAGAGATGAGCGTGGAGGACATCGCGCGACTGCGCGCCGGCGCCCCGCGCGAGCTGGAGCTGGAGGCGTTCGTGCACGGAGCCATGTGCATGGCCGTGTCGGGCCGCTGCCTGATCAGCGCCGCGCTCACCGGCCGCTCCGGCAACAAGGGCCATTGCACCCAGCCGTGCCGGTGGAGCTACGCGCTGGTGGAGGAGCAGCGTCCCGGCGAGTTCTTTCCCGTGGAGGAGGACGTGCGCGGAACCTATGTCATGAACGCGCAGGACCTCAACATGCTGGCGCACCTTGACGACTTGGTCGCGGCCGGCATCGACTCGTTCAAGATCGAAGGCCGCAACAAGAAGGCGTTCTACGTGGCTTCGGTGGTGCGCGCTTACCGGCTGGCCCTGGACGGCGTTCCCTCCTCCGAGCTGGCCGACGAGCTGCTGGCCGTGTCGCATCGCCCGTACGGCACGGGCTTCTACTACGGCGACGCCAGGCAGTCGCCCGACGTGGACGGCTACACCGCCGAATGCCGGCATGCCGCCACGGTGGAAGCGTGCGAACCGGCCGGCGAAGGCGCGTTCCGCGTGATCGCGCGGTGCTACAACCGCTTCTGCGAAGGCGACGAGCTGGAGGCGCTGTCGCCGGGTCCGCACGTCCCTCTCGTGCGCGTGCGCAACCTCGCCTGGCTCCCCGCGCCCGACGGGGACGACGCGCAGCCAAAGCGGGTGCCGGTTGCCGTGGCGAACCGCTCGGCCGAGCGCTATGCGTTCGAAACGGGGGAGGAGCTGGCTCCCGGCGACTTTCTGCGCATGCGTATCAACGTTGAGCGATAGGCTTCTGATCTGCGCTAAAGCGATAAAGTACTGCTAAGTAGCCGTCAAGGCGCGTGCATGCGCCGGCGCTACACTGGGTTGCACCCTGACGAAAAGGAACGGAATCATCCTTCTTTCAGAAAGCGAGGTGCATCATGCCCAATCATGCGTATCGCGCCGCATCGGCGCCCAGCGTCGTGCAGCGTGCCCGCAACACGCGCACCGGCCGCAAGCTCGAGCGCGGCGGTTACCTGACCGTCGAGACCGTCACCATGTGGATCGTGTACGCTCTGACCCTCATCGGCAATGCCGTCATCGAAGGAGGCCGGGTGGGAGGCACCACGTCGGCGGATATCGCGTACGGCGTGTTCACGTGGTTCACGCCCGCCGGCTACGTGTTCGCCATCTGGTCGCTCATCTACGTGGCGATGGTCGTGTGGCTCGTCGCGTACACGCGCACGGCGCCTGTCCGCGCCGACCGCTTCACCATGACGTCCATCCTGTTCATCGCAAGCTGCGCCCTCAACGTGCTGTGGCTTGCCCTGTGGCACTTCGAGCTGGTGGCCGTGTCGTTCATCGTCATCCTGGCCGAGTGGCTGGTGCTGGCGGCGCTGTACCTGAACGTGCGCCGCACGATGAAGACCGCCTCGGGACGGGTGCCCGTGTCCATCTACACCGCGTGGGTCACGGTGGCCACGCTGGCCAACATGGCCATCCTCGTCACGCGCGCGCTGGACGGCGGCATCCCGTTCTTCAACGGGTTGTTCACCATCCTCTTGACGGCGGGCGTGCTGGCGTTCGGCTACGTGATGCGCAAGGCCTACGACGACATGGCGTTCCAGCTCGTGTTCCTGTGGGCGCTCATCGGCGTGGGCGTGAACGTGTCGGGCGCGTCGGCGTTCACGGCGGCTGTCGTGTTCTTGCTGTGCGTGGTCGGAGCTATCTTGACGTTCGCCCCCATCGGCTCGATGCGGAAGCTCGTGCGGCAGAACTAGCGATCCTGCAGCATGCTCGTGGTGAAAAGGTGCGGCTTGGCGGGGCGGTGCGTCCGCAGAAGGCTTCTTCTCCGGCAAAACCGGCTGACCGATTCTCCCATTTCCGATGAAACCGCTGACAGTTCTTGCTATGATAGCGCCAAGGTGTTTTTCGGACGAAAGGGGCCGTTATGGGAACGAAAGCAGCGGAGGCGCTCGACGTATCCTTCGACGAGCTGCCGAACTACCTGCACGCGAAGCACTCCGTGTACATGGAGATCGGCAGCGAGACGTACTACCTGACCGACGTCAACGATCGATACTGGCGCGCGCAGGACACCGCGAAGCTCAACGAAAAGGGACATTACGTCGACGCGAGCGAGCTGGTGCCGACGGTGAGCGAGTTCTTGACGCTCCCCTTCATCGACGGCAAGTCGGTGACCGACGTGTTCGACCAAGCGGTATTCTACGCATCTGAAAAAGCGTAACGACGACGGGGGCGGCCGCGTGAACGGCCGCCCCCGTTTCTCGTTCCGGCAACCGCGTGGCCGCTACGGGCGTTCGTTCGGCTCGATGAAGCCGACGGCGAACTGCGCGTCCGAGACGTCCCGGGGGACGGGGCGCGAGTAGAGGAACCCCTGCGCGATGATGCGATCGTCCATGCGCACGAGCATGGACGCCTGATCGCGCGTTTCCACGCCTTCCACCACCACGTTCACGGCCAGCTTGTCGGCGATGGACACCACGCCGTCCAGGATGGCCTTGCAGCGCTCGCCGCTCTCGCTGCTCATGAGGAAGCTGCGGTCGAGCTTCAGCACGTCGATCGGCAGGTTCTGCAGCGTGCCCAGCGACGAGTACCCGCTGCCGAAGTCGTCAATGGCGATGCGGAAGCCCAGATCCTTTAAACGGCGGCACAGTCGTTCGGCGCGTTCGAGGTCTTCCATGACGATGTTCTCGGTCAGTTCGAGCTCCAGCAGCTCGATGGGCACGCCGAATCCGTCGACGATGCTCTTCACCGTTTCAGGGAACGCGTCGTTTCGCATGTGCAAGCGCGAGAAGTTGCAGGCGATGACGAGCGGGTGTTCTCCCGCGTCCAGCTGCTCCCGGATACGGGCGCAGACGAGGCGAAATACCTGCAAGTCCAAGTCGACGACCAGGCCGGTGCGCTCGAACAGGGGAATGAACTCGTCGGGCGGCACGAGGCCGCGTTCAGGCGATTCCCAACGAACGAGCGCTTCGAAGCCCACGAGGCGGTTCGTCGCTATTTCCACCTTCGGCTGGTAATAGGCCGTGAACTCCCCGCGCTCGAGCGCGTCGTGCGCGGCGGCTACCAGCGCGCGTTCGGCGATGTCGCGATCCTTCATGCTCGCCGAGTACAATGCTGCGGTGCTGCGCGAGGCCTCCCCGATGCTGTCCCGGGCGTAGCGTGCGGCGTCCACGAACTCGATGATGGTTTGCACGTCGATGCGCGGCGTTTCGGCGCTGCGCTCGATGATGCAGACGCCGGCCTGCAGCATGAGCCGGTGCGATAGCTCGGTAAGCGTTTCGGTGCTGTTGAAGCGACGGTCCAGTTCATCGAAGCGCTCCAGCAGCGCGTCCCAGCCTCTCCAGCGAACCAACAGCACGAATTCGTCTGCGATGACGTGCGCGTATCGTTCGTCGGGTGCTTTCATGCCGGCCAGCGTGCCGTTGAGGTCGAGCAGCACGCGATCGCCCGTGGCGTAGCCGAACGCTGCGTTGAAGCCTTTGAAGCTTTTTACGTCGAGGTACACGATGGCGTAAGCGCCATCGCGGGCGTTCGCCATCTGAGCGCCCACCTCGGAGCGGAAGCGGGCGAGACTCCAGCCTTCGGTCAGCGGATCGGTGAACGAGAAGTCCTCCACTCGCCGCGCCGCGCGAAGCTTCACATGGCTGACGTACAGGGCAACGCCGAGCACGGAGCCGAGCAGTGCGACGATGCCGGCCATGAATTGCACCGGATACTGGCGCAAGAAGTCGAAAGGGCTGATGGGATGTACGGCGAGGCTGCTTTGCGAAAGCCAGGTGGTCATCTTGCTTTCGGCAGTGTACTGCACGCAGCGGTCGAGGATGCTCACCAGTCGTCGGTCGGCGTTGCGGCTTACGCCGATGCTCATGCTGTTGAAGAAGGAGGTGATGGTGGTGACGCTCAGGCTCTCGTATTGGGGTTCCGCCAGCAAGTAGTTCGCCACGTGGGTATCGGCAAAGGCGATATCGGCTTTGCCTTCAAGCACTGCATCGAAGCAATCTTTCGGGGTGTCGCAGTACACGATGTCGTATTCGGCGTACGAAGAGTACGCCGTGCTCGCGGCGAGCGAGAAGCCGCTTGGCAGCGCGACGCGCGAACCGGATGGATTCGGTCCTGCGACAAGGGCCATGGGGTCGCGCAGATAGGGGCCGGTGGTGTCGAGGCTTTTGATCGCCTGGGGGTCGGATTCTCGATCGACGTCGTACACGATGTCGGCGTCGCCACGTTCGACGAGGCGGACGGCCTCGTCGTGGCAGTCCGCAGCCACGAATTCGAACTTCAGCCCGGTGATCTGCGCGATGTCTTCGAACAGCAATGCGACCGCGCCGGCGAACGCGCCGGTTTCGGGGTCGGTGTAGGAAAGCGGCGCGCGATACGAATCGTAGGCCACGCGCAGGGTGGGAGCCGATGCCAGATAGGCGTACTCGTCTTCGGTGAAGACGGGATCCTGGTCGGTGTTGATGCCGAAGTAGCGGTCGTACAGCAACGTGGCGAAGTCGGGGTCGCGCAGTTTGAGGCGGCTCATCGCGCTGTCGAGCTCATCGGCTATGTCGGTGCGTTCGGGCGAGAGGGCGATGTACAAAGGCTCGGGGGCGAACTGAGCTACGGTTCGGAAGCGCGAATTCGTCCCGAGATATGTGATGGCAATGGCATCCACCGCTCCTTCGTCGAGCGCTCTCAGCAGGTCTCCGGTAGCGCTGTAGGCCACGATATCCGCCGAAAAGCCGTTCTTCTCGCTGTATTGTGCGAATGCTTCGGCGTCCTGGCTGTTCGCGATCACGCCCACGCGCATGCCGGAAAACGTTTTGAAGTCCTCGTAGGCGTAACGCGTGTCGTCGAGCCTCACGTTGAGCGTGGTGGAAATCTCGCAGAGCGATGATGCCGAGAAGATCATCCGCCTCTCTCGGTCTTCGGTGTAGTACACCATGGGAAGCAGATCCACCTTGCTCGCTTCAAGCGCGGCACAGGCCTCTTCCCAACTAGGGTACTTGACGTATTCGTATGTCCAGTCGGCGTAGCGTGCGATTTCGTTGAGATACTCGATGTTGTACCCAACGTAGCGCCCTTCTTCGTCGGTGGACATATAGTCGCCGTCTTCGAAGTAGGCGACGGTCACGACGCGCTTGCCGAACGTGGCGAACTCGTCGGCGAAAGCCCGCGAGGATCCGGGATGCGTGGTCGTTGCGACCGTACAGGTGAACGCGATGACGAACGCCCAGGCAAACATCATCGGTTGAAGCCGTGAAGGGCTGAATGTTCTTGCCGGTACTATGCTTCGCTCCGATCGATGTGACGGTGTCTAAGAATGGTTGATACCAACTTACCTTACCATATGCATGGCCTTCTCAGAAAGACTTGTCGGGGGACGTGTGCGCTTTTTTTGCGTATGACGTGGTGCGATAAGGTCAAGGTTCAGCGTGGCTCCCATCGATTTATTTTCCTCTTTGAGCGGTTGCATAATTTTTTTTTCGAAAAAAGTGCTTGACCGGATTTCCTCTTCCGGTATACTAGGCTTCGCACTTTTACGGGGCCTTAGCTCAGCTGGGAGAGCGCATGGCTGGCAGCCATGAGGTCAGGGGTTCGATCCCCCTAGGCTCCACCATATTTGCTACGACGGATGCGATGCATCCGTCGTTTTTTTATTGTGCACGCATTGCGTCCGATGACGGCAAGCGGGGTGAAGGATATGGTCGAGGCGGCAGATAGCCGTGCGGAACCTCAGTCGGTGGGCGAAAACGGCGCTCCTATGACGATTTGGCAGGTGTGGCTTCGACGTCTCTGCCTGTTCGTGATCGTGTGGGCTATCGCGGAAGTGCTGTTGGGCGCTGCGTTGTGGGGTGCTTACCTGTTCGCGCGCATGGTGCTTGACGTCGAGCCCTCGGTGCTGGCCGAGCCCGTTGTGGGCGCGATGGCGATGGCGGGAGCGTGCCTCAACCTGGCCATCGGATTCCTCGGCCTTCGCGGAGCGCGGAATCCGCGCAAGATCACCCTGTTCTTCTGGATCACGTTCGTCGATGCGATGTTGACGGCGTGGGCGCTGGCCAGCAGCGTGTCCGCGGGCACGTGCGACCTCACCTCGCTTGTGAGTGGCCTGTTCGTCATCGCGCTAGCCGTGTGCGCTTGGCAAGTGCGCGGTCAGACGGGTTACTTCGACGCGCATCCGTAAGGCCTCCCGGCGTGAAAAAGCCTCTCCGGGGTTCCGGAGAGGCTTTCAACTGCGGGCGGTTTGCTTGACGGCTGCACCCGATGCGGCGCTAGTCCTGCTTCGCGGCCTCGATTTGCGCGATGATGGGGTCAAGCGCGCCGGCTACGTCGTAGTCCTCCACCTTTCCGGCGTCGCACAGGCGCGCGAAGCTGGGGTCGATGGGCAGCGTGGCGTAGGCGGGGATGTCGTAGCGCTCGGCCACGGCCGCACCTTGCGGATCGCCGAAGATGTGATGGCGCTTGCCGCAGTCGGGGCACTCGAAGTAGGCCATGTTCTCCACGAGGCCCAGCAGCTCGACGTTCATGTCGTGCGCGAGGTTCACGGCCTTGCCCACGATCATAGCCACCAGCTCCTGCGGAGCGGATACCGTGACAATGCCGTCAACCGGCAGCGACTGGAACACGGTGAGCAGCACGTCGGAGGTTCCCGGAGGCATGTCGACGAACAGGTAGTCGATCTCGCCCCAGTTCGTCTCGCTGTAGAACTGACGGATGGCGTTCGAGACGACCGGGCCGCGCCAGGCCACCGGGATGTCGTCTTTCGGCAGCATGAGGTTGGTGGACATCACCTTGATGCCGCTTTGCGTCTGGCCGGGCAGGATGCCGTCGGCGTCGGCGGTCAGCGGGTTCGTGATGCCGAAGGTCTTCGGGATGGACGGTCCGGTGACGTCGGCGTCTAGGATGCCCACGTTCTTCCCGCGCTTCTGCATTTCGCTGGCAAGCAGGCTGGTGACCAGCGACTTGCCCACGCCGCCCTTGCCGGACACGACGCCGATGACGTGTTTGATGTTGGAGCGGGAGTTCGTCTCGATGGTGCTGGGGCCCTGGGCGGTGCGGTCGCTGCATCCGGACTCGCCGCAGCTGCTGCACTCGTGCGCGCATTCTTCTGCCATGATTCCTTCTTTCTGGGTTTTCAGCGCCCCCGTGCGGCGGGAGCGCCACTCGTCTCACCTGGATGATAGCATAAGCTTTATACTTAGGTGGAAGGAATCGACCCGCGCGCCGGGCGCGCGCGGAGACGGAGGAGCGCGCATGCTGTTCGCTGATATCGACCTGTTGGATGAGAACCTTGATTTCCGCTCCCATTGCTGGGTGGGCGTGCGCGATGGGCGCGTCGCCTACGTGGGGGATGCGGCTCCGGCGGGCGAGGAAGCGGCGAGGTACGGAGAGGTGTACGACGGACGTGGCAAGCTCTTGTGTCCTGCGTTCTACAACGCCCACGCGCACGCGCCCATGACGCTGTTGCGCGGCTACGCCGAGAACCTGCCTTTGCAGGCGTGGCTGAACGACATGGTGTTTCCGTTCGAGGCGAAGATCACGCCCGAAGACTGCTACTGGGGCACGCTTCTGTCCTGCGCCGAGATGGCGCGGTACGGCTGCGTGAGCTTCTCGGACATGTACTATCATATGGAGGAGGGCGCCCGCGCAGCGCTCGACGCCGGCATCAAGATGAACCTGTCCGACTCGCTTCTTGCCTTCAACGGCGAAGGGTTGGACGACCTGCCGGTGAAGGGGAACCTCGACCGTCTCATCCGCGATGTCCAGGGCGCAGGCGATGGCCGCATCGTGGTGGACTGCAACATCCATGCCGAGTACACGTCGAACCCGCGCGCCGTGGCCGATTTGGCGGCGTACGCGAAGGAGCACGGGCTTCGGTTGCAGGTGCACGTCTCCGAGACGCGCCTCGAGCACGAGGAGTGCAAGCAGCGCCACGACGGTTTGACGCCGGTGCGCTACTTCGAGAGCCTGGGCGTGCTCGACGTGCCCGTGACGGCGGCGCACTGCGTGTGGGTGGACGACGGCGACATCGACGTGCTGGCGGAGCGCGGGGTGTTCGTGGCGGCGAACCCGGCGTCGAACATGAAGCTGGGCAGCGGTTTCGCCCCTGTGGCAAAGATGCTCGCGCGCGGCGTGAACGTGTGCCTGGGCACCGACGGCATGGCGTCGAACAACAACCACGACATGATGCAGGATATGTACCTGCTGGCGCTGACGGCGAAGGGGTCGACGAACGATCCGGCCGTGGTCACGCCGAAGCAGGCGCTTACGGCCGCTACGCGCATGGGCGCTCTTTCGCAGGGGCGCGACGACTGCGGGTACGTGGCCGTGGGGGCGAAGGCCGACTTGTGCGTGCTGGACACGTCGGGGCCGTCGTGGGCGCCGATGACGAACCCGCTGGTGAACGTCGTGTACGCGGGACACGGCGCCGACGTGTGCCTGACGATGTGCGACGGGGTCGTGGTGTATCGCGAGGGCGAGTGGCCCACGCTGGACATCGAGCGAGCGAAGGCCGAGGTCGAGGCTCGCACGAAGCGCATCATCGGCGAGCTGTAGGGCGAGCGCTGCCGGGTGGGCGGCTTGCTTGACGGAGGGCCTTTGCGTATACTGGCAGGCGAGCCGCAGGGAGCGGGTACTCCCCACGGCTCTCGGACTCGCTTCGGCGGTTCGGATGTTTATTTTGGTCCCGGTTCGTCCTTTTGGGACGACCGGGGCGTATCTTTCAGCCGCGCTTGAAGTGTGAGCGAGGCTACCCCGACCGTCAGGCTGCCGAAGGCAGCGATGAGGCCGAGAACCTGCAAGATCACCCCGATAAGATCCAGCAATATGCCATCCATAGAGGACACCCCCTTCCGTTTATCTAGAATTCGGAAATGGATGTAAAGAGGGTGCTATCCTCCCCGTCTGGCGAGTTCGTGCCTCCTATTATAGCGAGCTCGTCTTACGTGCAGATGGCGTGCATCTAGCGCGGATCTTTCTCGATCTGCTGCGAATCTCACGCATTTCCCACGTGGGTTCCATGCCGTTTGCCCCTGTTTCCAACGTTGTTTCCACACGCCTTGCCGCCGTTTCCGACATGGTTCGCACGTTCTCGGCGCTTCGGTGCGCATGTTTCACGTGAAACATCGGTTCGTTTTGTTTCGGGTGAAAGCATTTTCGCGCGGTGTTGTGCGCAAAGTGCGGCTAGGCATGGCGGGCGCGTTGGTCTATTCTGAAATGGATACAATCGTGAAGAGGGAAGGGGCGGCATGCTGAGGATTTCCGATACGCGCATCGACGGGTTCATCGCGGAGGACGTGCCGTACGTCGATCTGACGTGCGCGGTGCTGGGCATCGGCGACGAGCCGGGCGAGATGGAGTACTTCACGCGCGAAGACGGCGTGCTGGCCGGCGCGAACGTGGTCGCGCGTATCATGGGGAAGCTGGGCTGCGACGTGGTGGAGGCGCGTCGCGACGGCGAGCGCGCGACTGCGGGCGAGGCGTTCTTCCGCGTGCGCGGCACCGCGGGCGACCTGCATGCGGCGTGGAAGGTGTGCCTCAACGTATTCGACCATATGTCGGCCGTGGCCACGAAGACCCGTGCGATGGTGGACGCGGCCCACGCGGCGAACCCGCGCTGCGAGGTGCTGACCACGCGCAAGAGCATGCCGGGCGCGAAAGACCTGATGACCGAGGCCGTCATGGCGGGAGGGGCGTTCCCGCACCGGCTGGGGCTGTCCGAGACGGTGCTGGTGTTCGACCATCACCTCACGTTCTTCGGCGGCTTCGAGGCGTTCGTGGAGCAGCTGCCGGATATCAAGGGCCGCTGCGTTGAGAAGAAGCTGTTTGTGGAGGCTGATGCCGAGCGTGCCCGCGTGCTGGCGCGCGCTGGCGTTGACGGCATCCAGGTGGACAAGGTCCCCGTTGACGAGCTGGAGCCGCTTGTGCGCGAGCTGCGCGCCATCGACCCGCACGTCACGCTCATCGCGGCCGGCGGCGTGAACCCGCAGAACGCGGGCGCGTACGCGGCAACCGGCGTGGACGGCCTGGCCACCACGGCGCCCTTCTCCGCCAAGCCCCTCGACATGAGCGTGCGCATGCGCCCGCTGTAGCGGCTTGCGCCGTGGATGTGCGGTTTTTGGGCTCGGCGGATGCGTTGTCGCCCCAAAGCTGCGGTTTCGGGCAATATTCCGAGGCTTTGGGGCGACAACGCATCCCCCGCTGCCGGTCTTCTTCGCATGGTCGTGGGCATCGGGCGAATTTTCTTGAACCGGGTGTAACCTTTTCGCGTCGGGGCGCGTCTAATAGGTAACCGACCTTGAAAGGGGCACCCGCGTGGACGATCTGATACAGCGAGCGCGAAACGGCGACGGCGAGGCGTTCGCTGCGTTGTTCGAGTATGGCAAGCAGCCGTTGTGGCGCGCTGCGATGGCGGTGCTCGGCAATGTGGACGATGCGTCCGACGCGCTGCAGGAGACGGCGGTCAAAGCGTGGCGCGCCATGCCGCGTTTCGGCGGCCGCAGCGCAGTGAACACGTGGTTCATGCGCATCCTGCTGCGCGTCTGCTACGACATGCGCCGTCAGCGCAACCGCGAGACGCCGTGCGCCATGGGGCTGTTCGCCGCGGACGTGGACGGCTCGGGCGTATGGTGGGAGCCGTCGGTGGACCAGATGCTGGCGGGCGCGGGCGTGCGGCGCGATCCCGACCGCGACGAGGCGCTCGACGTGCGCGACGCCATCGCCTCGCTGTCGGCCGATGATCGGCTGGTGCTGGTGCTGTTCTACGTGAACGATTTCCCTGTGCGACAGATCTCCCAGATCATGAACGTGTCGGAAGGTGCCGTGCGCACCCGTCTGTCGCGGGCGCGGGACCGGTTCAAGGTTGCCTATTCGCAAGGCTCGAACGAGGAAGTTGAGGTGGCGCGATGAGCCATGAGAGGTTCGACAACGAAGACGAGCTGCGCCGGGCGGTGATCCGGGATTTGGACGCGGGCCCGATTCCCCCGCAGGTGCAGGTCAAGCTCGACGGCGTGTACGCGTCGCTGGGCTCCATTCCTCAGGATCGTCCCACGCCGTCGGGCGCGGGCGCTCCGCAGCGTCGGCAGCCGGTCAAGCGGCGGTCTGCCGAGCCTGCGCACGGCAAGCGCAAGGGCGCCCGCGTGGCGCGCCGCGGTGCGATGGTGGCGGTTGCGGCCGTGCTCGTCGTGCTGTTGAGCGGTGTCGCCTTCGCCGCATCGCGCCTGGTGCAGATGCAGCCGGGCGATGTCGGATTTTTCGGGGGCGGTAACAACCTGCCCATTTACAACAGCTTGCAGTCCGGGGTTTCCAGCCTGAACGCCGAGGTGGGCGATACCGTTGAAGTCGACGGCGTGCAGGTGACGCTCGATTCGGTGTCGTGCGATCGCAACATCGTCAACCTGTTCTTCACGTTGGAGAAGGAGGGCGGCTTCGACCTGACCGAGCAGTCGAACTACGAGGGCTCCCAGGAAAACGAATGGGCGCGCTTGCAGCGGCTTGCTCCGCGATTCTCGTACAGTCTTTCGAGCAACGGCGAGGCGATCGGCAAAGATTCCGTCTACGTGCTCGATGCGTACCAAGAAGACGGCAAGGTGAAGATCATGGAGCGCATCGTGCCGGAAGCGACGCTTCCCGACCAGGTGGACATCGCGCTGGAAGGCTATGCGATGTGGAAGCAGTTCGAAGAAGGAGACGAGCCCTTCACGTTCGATGTCGGCCTCGACCTGAGCACGGTGGCCAGTCCGTGCGAGCTGGGCGCGCACGACCTCGTGTTCAACACGAGCGACGGCGACAAGACGATGGGCATCCAGCGTTTCACGGCATCCGAGCTGGGCACCGTGATGGTCGTGCGCAACGACAACGAGTGGACGGGAGAGCAAGGCGAATACGGTTCTTCCTACGGCCCGCCCGAGAACGTGCTGAGTCCTCATTTGCTTAAGGTAACCGATGACCAGGGCAACGTTTTGACTCCGGTCGAAGCTGGCGATGGTTCGGGCGTCAATCCGGAGGGTTCGCAGATTATCGAGTTCTCCAATCTCTCGCCCGAAGCGCATAGCGTCACGTTCACGCCGATGTTGAACGCGCTCGACTGGGACTCGATGACGGTCGAGGAGCGTAAAGCGAGGAATGAGGAAAACGTACAACATGTGGACGTCTCTCGAATCGGCACCACATTGGAGACGAGCGAGTTCGGCGGCTACGAGCTGACCGGCTGGGACGTGACCGATGGAACGGTGAGCATATCGCTCAAGCCCTACGGATGGCAGGCTATGGGACCGTACATGGAGCTCATTTCCGAAGACGATGTGACGCTTTTGGAAAGCGCATGGACGGATCCCGAGACGGGCGAGACGGGAACCGGCTACCATTCGGGCATCATGTATCGCAAGCACGACTATATGACCGGCGAGTTCGTCCAGATGGTGTCGTACTACGCCGCAGACGACGATGAGCTGCGCGGGCTCACGAACTACAGTTACCGCTCTGCGTTCGGTGAGTATCGGGAAGAGCCAGACGCGGCGCAGACGCTCTCGTTCTAAGCTGCTCCGAAATGAAGAAGCGGGCCCATCGCGATGATGGGCCCGCTTCGTTTCTGCTGCGGCCGGTTTACTTCCCCAGCACCTTCTTAATGCCGTTGCCCGCTATGACGGCGCCGCCGCCGATGGCCAGCAAGCCGGGACCGGGCAGGATGAGCATGGGCACGCCCACCAACATGATGGCGCCGCCGATGGCCGTCTGCACGGCGCCGCCGATGCGGTTGGGCTTCTTCTTCGAGACGCGCCCTTCGTCGATGATAGTGGCGTTAACGGCGGCCTGCGCGGCGTCCTTCCCGTACGATGGCGCGCGGAACGTGTCGCTGCCCGACGGGCTTGCGCTTTTCGCGGCGTCGCTGGCGCTTGCGACGGGGTTGACGTCGATGATGGGGCTTGGGTCGCTCATGGTCTCCTCGCTTACGGTGGGGTGCGGTTTCGTGCCGCGTGTCTGCTTCGATTATACGGGCTGCGCGAACCGCATGTCGTGCGGCGCGCCCGCGGCTACGAGTTCGTCACCGTTCGGTAACGTGTTGCTCGCGGCTTCTTCAAAGATGGATGCGAGGGGCATCGGGAGCGTGATCCGAGTCCGCCTAATTCCGTCGTTGTGGACGCCGAAAGCGGCTGTTTTGCGATACACTATGGGTCAAGGTTTCAAGATCGCGTTTGAAGTTCGTAGGTTAGGCTCGACTGTGGTTCGCGCCTTGGCAGAAACGACAACGGCGTGGGCCACGCAACAGGAAAGTTGGTGGTCAACATGGCAGCTCCTGCTACCGAACACGTGCGAAACATTGTGCTGGTGGGCCAAGACGGCGCCGGCAAGACATCGCTCGCCGAAGCGATGCTGCACGTCTCCGGCCGTACGCCCCGCATGGGCACGACGCACGACGGGAAATCCTACCTCGACTACGACGATGAGGAGATCCGGCGCAAATTCACCATCGGCACCTCCATTGCCCCCATTCCGTACAAGGACTACAAGATCAACCTGCTTGATACGTCCGGCCACCCCGACTTCATCGGCGACACGCTGGCCACCATGCAAGCGGCCGAGATGGCGTTGTTCGTGGTGGACGCCGTGGCAGGCCCGCAGGTCATGACCACCAAGCTGTGGCGCGAGGCGGAGGACATGCGTCTGTCGCGCGCCGTGTTCATCAACCATATCGACCGCGAGAACGCCGACTTCGACACGGCCATGGCGCTGCTGCATGCGCGCTTCGGTTCGCGTCTGGGGCCGGTGACCATTCCTATCGGCGTCGACAAGGACTTCGAGGGCGTCATCGACATCATTCGCATGAAGGCGCGCTATTTCGATGCCGGCAGCGAGAAGGAGCGCATCGAGGAGATTCCGCCCGAGTACGCCGATGCCGCCCAAGCCGCGCGCGACAAGCTGTGCGACCTCGTGGCCGAGGCCGACGACGATCTCATGATGAAGTACCTGGACGGCGAGGAGCAGCTCACCCAAGACGAGCTCGAGCAGCTGTTGGACAAGGCCATCGCGCAGGAGCTGTTCATTCCCGTGTTCGTGGGCTCCACGATCATCGAGCAGGGCATCCAGGGCGTCATGGAGGACATCGCCACCTACTTCCCGCATCCTCGCCATCACGGGCGCTTCCGTCTGGCCAACGGCGAGGAGACGTTCGTCGACGAGACGGGCGAGCCCGCCGCGTTCGTCTTCAAGACGGTGTCCGACCCGTTCGTAGGCCGCTTGAGCTTCCTCAAGGTCATCTCGGGCGTGCTGGAACCCGGCATGGAGCTGATCAACGCGCGCACAGGCAAGAAGGACCGGCTGGGCCACCTCTACGTGATGATGGGCAAGGAGGCCACCGACGTGAAGAGCGCGAAGGCCGGCGACATCATCGTGGTGCCGAAGCTCACCGACACGCGTGCCGGCGACACGATGTCGAAGTCGGGCGACGTGGCCATCGACCCCTTGCCGCTGCCCGTCCCCCAGTACCCGGTGGCCATCGAGGCGGCGAACAAGAAGGACGAGGACAAGCTGGGAACGTTCCTGGCTCGCGCGGCCGAGAACGACCCCACGCTGATCATCAACCGTAGCGAAGAGACGCACCAGACGGTGATCACGGCCATGGGCGAGGCGCAGATCGAGACGCTGATCGCCCGGCTCAAGGAGCAGACGGGCGTGGAGGCGAAGCTCATCCCCGTGCGCATTCCGTATCGTGAGACCATCCGCAAGACGGCCGAGGCGCAGGGTCGTCACAAGAAGCAGACGGGCGGCGCGGGGCAGTTCGGCGATTGCTGGCTGCGCATCGAGCCGAATCCGGGAGCGGGCTACGAGTTCGTCGACGAGATAGTGGGCGGCAAGATTCCCCGCGGCTACCTGCCGGCCATCGACAAGGGCGTGCAGGATGCCATGCGTGAGGGTTTCTTGGCCGGATATCCTATGGAAGACATCAAGTGTGCGGTGTACGACGGCTCGTACCACTCCGTCGACTCCAACGAGATGGCGTTCAAGACAGCCGCGCGCATCGGCTTCCGTGCCGCGTGCGAGAAGGCCGACCCTATCCTGCTGGAGCCGATGGCGAACCTCGACGTGACGGTGGGCGAGGAGTACGCCGGCGCGGTGATGGGCGACATCTCCACGCGCCGCGGCCGCATCGTGGGCACCGATTCGAACGACGCGGGCGAGACGGTCATCATGGTGCGCGTGCCTTACGCCGAGGTGGTCACGTACACGAAGGACCTGCGGGCCATCACGCGCGGCTCGGGGTCGTACTCCATCGAGCTGGAAGGCTACGAGCCGGCACCGGCCGACGTGACGAAGAAGCTGGTGGAAGCCTACCAGGCTGCGCGCGCTGCGGGGAACTAGCGCGCTTGCGACATGATCCGTCGAGGGTTTGAGAGTGGAGG